>JBDKJK010000448.1:0-2922 GCA_039796675.1 Chloroflexota bacterium | reverse complement strand
GGCTAGACCAAGTTGCGACGTTGAAAGAATCAGCCCCTGGCTGGATCGATAACGCCTCCATCTCGCTGACAGTTGTCCTGTTCTGGTTTGCCTTTTCCCAACTCGGGCTTATCTTGCACGGACTGAGCATCTGGCATGGAGAGAATCCGCTGGCGGTGTTGAGTAAATTGCGAAAGCCTACGGCAGGTGAGTCTCTATCCTGAAGTTATACAAAAGCCAGGTGTTCAGTTGTATAATAAATAAAAGAATCCTACATACAAACTGAACACTTGGTGGATAGCAATGAACAGTCAAAAACCCGGAACATTGAAGCGCGAACCATCCTCTGAAGAAAACCAGGGAATAGGTGGTGGTTTAAAAGAAAGTGTCAACATTCAAGGGGATGGTAATACGGTTCATTTCCATAAACAAGATACGGAGGGAGGGGGCACTACAACCCAAAGGATGAGGAAAAAAAGCAGCAACAGCAAAAAGAAACAAAAGACGAGCCGTACCATTATTGCGGCATGGATCGGTTTTGCGGCTGTTATTTTAGGTGCAGTGATAACGGGGGTGATGGGTTGGTTTCCTTTTGCATCTGTTGCTCCTAGCCCTACAGCTTTTGTAGCAATAGCTACAGAAACCTCACTACCTCCAACAGCAACCGATACGGCAACGATTGAGCCAACGTTTACCCCAACCCTTGTAGATACGGCAACTGCTGCCCCTTTGCCTACAGATACCCTTGTACCTCCGGTGGCACTAGGGGAGGATTGGACCCAGGGTTGTATCAGCCAACTATGGCGGGCATACCCTCCTGTCGATTTAGAGGCGAAGGGGAATGGATGTTGGCGGGAGCCTGTTCATGTATTTTCTGCGGGCGCTGGGAGTTTGTCCTTTTTATCAGAGCGAGATGGTGGAGAGGGCGCCGAGATTTACGGGCTTTTCACTCTCTTGCCTGAAAGCGGAAAAGTAACCTTCACCATCCGCATGGAAGACCTTCAGAATGCCGACGTCTTGATGGGTGTCTTCGCTCAACCAGATGTAAACTCGCAAGGGTTATTGATGTCCATCCCCAATGGGAATGTGGAGCGCAATATCATTTTGCAAAAAGACCCGAATACCTATGAAACCATGTTGGGAACAGTGGCTCTTTATCAAGGCGATGGGTTTTCACTTTCCTTTATTTTTGACACGCTATCGGTGACCAGTAAAGTTAACCCGAATATTTTTGTGACGAATCAGGTTCCCATGAATGCCCCGCAAAAGTGGTTATTTTTTGGCTATAAAGGATTGCGCGGTTCGTATCGGATTGAAGGGACGTTTCTTGACTTCCAAATCGAAGAGTAAATTTAAAAATACAGGCGCATGGATGTGAGACCATGCGCCTGTATGATTCTTGAATAGATACTACTCTGTGGGCCACGGAATTTCTGCGGGACCCGCATAACCATGTTTCTCTTGAATGTACACCCGTCCGCGGGAGAGCTCGGTGCAGCCGGGCTGATCGGTGAAGGTGATGAATGGAAGCCGTGACCCAAGCGTATCAAAGACGATCTCACCATTCTGGCATGTCCAAACTTCTACGATATAGGGGAACATGTTTTCATCTTCATACTTGCCTGGGCTGACGATAATTTCCATCCATGTCACAGTCACTTGGTCGCCTTCGCGCGTGGCGCTGAGGACGGTGGTGGGTCCATAGTACGGCGAGACGGGAATCTTATATTCTTCGGGGTACACCGAGCGTAGGGTTTTGAAGTCACCTTCCTGGCTTTCCAAAAATTCAGACTTCACCCAACAGTCTTGAGGATCGTTTTCAACCAATACCCAATCATTCCCGGCAGCCCGTCCGATCAACCGCACCGGCGTAGATTTATTGAATGCAATCAGATAAAGGTAATTTGCACCGGGTCCATACCGGCAGATGATCTTATCTGAAACAACTTTTGCTTTCAAGCTGTCTACCGTGGGGATGGGCGTTTCTGTGGGTGTGGCGCTTGGCGTCTCGGTGGGTGGGATGGGGGTGACAGTAAATGTGGGGGCGGCAGTTTCAGTGGCAGGAATGGCAACAGCGACGGTTGCTTCTTCGGTGGCAGATGCAGGCTCAGGTGTAGTGGGTGAGGCGGGCGCGCAAGCGGTCAATAACAAGATCAGGAAGAGAATGGTCAGGGTGCGAAGCATAGGGGTTCCATCCATGTTGAAATAAATTTTTTCCATTGTACCGAATTTTTACTTAGATGCCCTTCATATTTGCGGCGGTTTTTTCGTTATAATTCTTACTCATGAGCGCACTATTTACACAACGTGAACTGCCAAAGCAGATCCTTGCCGTGTTGAGCGGCGGGTTTATGCTGTTTGTTGGAATCATCATTGTTTGGACGTTGGCTTATCAACTATCTTATGCCGGGCGGATCTTTCCTGGTGTCTCTGTAGCGGGTGTGGATCTTTCTGGTCTTTCGCCGAATGAAGCGGCGCTTAAGTTGAGCCAGACCCTTTCGTACCCCAATACTGGCAAGATTCTGTTTCGTGATGGAGAGCGGGTGTGGCTGGCATCGCCTGCAGAGTTGGGCATGGTCTTTGACCCAACTGCAAGTGCGAATGCAGCCTATAGCCACGGACGCAATGGGGGCATGTTTGCGGCTCTTTCAGGGCAGATCAGCGCACGTGGACTTGGCGCAGATGTTGCGCCTGTGGTCATTTTTGATCAGCGTGTGGCATATGCTTATTTGCAGAACATTGCCACACAGGTAGACCAGCCCGTTGCAGAAGCCGTCTTACGTGTGGAAGGCACGAATGTGATCTCAGAACCGGGTCGGCTCGGGCGTTCGTTGAATCTCGATGCGACCTTGATCTACCTCGGCGGACAATTACAAAGCTTTCGCGATGGCGAAGTTCCATTGGTGATTCAGGAAACCGCGCCGCGCTTGTTGGATGTCAATG
>JBDKJK010000447.1:0-2520 GCA_039796675.1 Chloroflexota bacterium | reverse complement strand
GAGCAATTCTTGCCCTTGATATACGGTTGAGTCTTCGCCCAGGTTGTTCAAGGCTTGAATATTCTTGATGGTCGTGCCATAGGCAATGGCAATGCTCCACAAGGATTGACCATATTGCACTTTATGGAAAACATTTCCATCTGGGCGAGCCGTACTAAGCGTCACCGGCACCATGAACTGACTTACGCCGCTCGATTCGCTTGAGCCAGCTGGTACGCTCGTTAAAACGGATGCGGCACTCTCCTGCTGCTGACCAGAAGAAGTTGCAGCGGCAGTATCGACTGCGTAATAATATGTATCGCCCGACTGAGAAATACCGACACCAATATGCGTGAAATTCCCCGAAAGCATGGTGTTCATGTGTTCGGCATCCTGCCAGCCAGGTGGCACGCCATCCCAAATCAATGGACCGTTTGAGCTGAGGATATTCTCCGCGCGGAAACCGCCCAAAGAAAGATCGCCAGCCAATGGGAACCCAAGAGAAAGCAATTGCTGTGTGTACGTTCCATTTGGGCGGGCATGGGTAATATTTCCGGTAGCCGCCATGTAATCGGCTTGCGATTGAGCAGACTGCATTAAGATAGAATGCATGACTAGCGGAGCCAGCCCGTTCGAAGCGCGCAAATTATTTACTGCATCAATCAATTGAGATGGCGAAGTCATTTGCAGATGCGGGCTTGCCAGAGCAGAATCAACTGACAACATATGCATTCCCAATAGCAGGGTCAATAACAACAAAACGAATAACTTTCTCATTTTTTATTTCAACAGATTTTCCAAAGCGAGCAACAAATGATCCATATCGTGTTTGGAATTATATCCCTGCACCGAGAGGCGGATTAATTTTTTCTCATTCCATGCGATCACAGGAATCTCGATGCGATACTCATCGTATAACTTAGTTTTGAGCCAGGCAATGTCAGTATCCGCTGGCAGGGTGGAAACTGTCATTTGGGCGAACCAGGTCTCGGGGTCGCGCGAAGCGTGAAGCGGGGCAATTCCGGTCAGCACATGGATTCGCTTCCACGTCTCCACTGCCAAACGATGACAAGCGGCTCGCACCTTCGCCCAGTCTTGGTCCTGCTGAAATTGAATCGCCATCGGGACGGTTAAGAACGCAGCCACATCGCGCGTGCCCCACCATTCATTTTGGTCAATGAACGCAGACTCACCCGGAAGCTCCGGCTCATAGCCCCACGAGACGACCAAAGGTTTTAGCAAATGCTGAACTTCAGGACGGGCATATAAAAAGCCAGCGCCTTTTGGAGCACACAACCATTTGTGTAGATTTCCGCCATAAAAATCCGCGCCGAGTTCATCAAGATTCAAGGGGATCTGCCCAGCGACATGGGCACCATCAATAATAGTAAGAATATTTTTCTCACGCGCGCGTTGAATAATTTCTTTTACCGGGAAAATAGTTGCCGTTGGTGATGTAATGTGACTCAAAAAGATAACGCGCGTCTTTGCTGTAACGCCGCGCCAAAACGAATCGACAAAAGCATCGACGGAAGTTAGATCAACAGGTTGGTTGATGTAAGCAAAGCCGTGCTCTTTGGCAAGAAAACGCCAAGTACGATCCATAGCGCCATATTCATGATTTGATGAAAGGACTTCATCTCCAACGCCCAGCTCCAATGAACGTGCCACGATGTTCAAGGCAACCGTCACGTTTTGAGCATAGATCACATTCTGGGCGCTGGTTCCGAGATACGTTGCCAAAGATTCACGTGCAGAACACATCAGGTCATTGAATCGCCGCCCTAAAAATTCTACAGGTTGGTTTTCCAACTCACGCTGCCAACGTTGATATTCTGCAAAGACAGGTTTTGGCGTCGCCCCAAACGAGCCGTGATTAAGAAAAGTCACCGAGGGGTCGAGAAGAAATTTTTTCTTGAGGTTGAACATGGCGTTCATTATAAGGGAAATAAAACGTCCATAGATCATCTCTATGGACGGCATGGATTAGAAGCCATCTCAAAATTTCCATGTCACCCTGAGGGAGCGTTCTTTGCGACCGAAGGGTCTCTTACTTTAGGCGTAGAGATCCTTCGCTGTCGCTCAGGATGACATCTTCGAGACAGATTCTAGCTAGATTTTTTAAACTACCTCGGCAACTATTCCCTATAATCGCTTAACAAAGACCACCAGGTCATCGCCCTGGCTGTAAAAATCCTTGATGCTGGCTTCGGCTTGATAGCCCATGCCGAGATAAAACTTGCGGGTGGATTCATAGTGCGGCGTGCCCGATGTTTCGGCGATCAACATGCGCCCGCCGCTTTTCCGAACTGCTTCTTCACTGGCGGTCAACAATCTGCGCCCCACCCCGCCGCGACGTGTTTCCGGGTCCACGGCGATCCAGTAAAGATCATGTACACCCTGCGCCAAGTCACGCGGACCGTGACAGGCAAACCCTAAGACCTTGTCACCTTCTCGCTCTACAATAAAGTTATACCCACAATCAGGGACTCCATACGTCAGATAGTCTTGCCAAAGCTCGGCTACACAATCAACCTCTTC
>JBDKJK010000446.1:0-8482 GCA_039796675.1 Chloroflexota bacterium | reverse complement strand
GTTGAAGAACTGCAGGACGCCGCCTGTTGCTCTTCTATTTCCAGTCCCAGAATTAAATCAAACTCCTGCATGTGCAGGAGAATCATAATTTTTCTTCCGGGTGGAATTAATCGGGTAATCCTCTGCTCAGATGGCGTGGCAAATGTCGGCGAGACCGGACCCGAAGCCATCCTTCAAGAGATCGACCATTATGTCGCCGAAGGCATCACACTGACGACCATCGGCTTCGGCATGGATAATTACAACGACACCTTGATGGAACAGCTTGCGGATAATGGCGATGGTTTCTATGCCTATGTAGATGACCGCGATGAAGCCCGCAAACTATTCATTGATGAGATCACCGGCACATTGCAAACCATTGCCATGGATGCCAAGGTGCAGGTAGAGTTCAACCCCGATGTTGTAAAAAATTATCGCCTGGTGGGGTACGAGAACCGTGCCGTGGCTGATGATGAATTCCGTGATAACAGCGTGGATGCAGGTGAGATCGGCGCGGGGCATTCTGTAACGGCTCTTTATGAAGTGAAACTATACCCCGATGCTTTTGGGAAGATTGCCACCGTCTACATGCGCTGGCAAGACCCGGATACGAATCAGATTGTTGAAATTTCACAGGATTATTTTGCCGAGCAAATTGCGCGTGATTTCCGTGAAACTGACCCTTACTTCCAGCGCACTGTGATCGTAGCAGAATATGCCGAGATTCTGAAAGGCAGTTATTGGGCAGAAGATAGCTCTTTGGATGATATCTACGACGAAGCCCGCCGTTTGGAAGATGATTTGTATCGTGATGGTGAAATGGAAGAATTTGTAGATCTGGTAAAAGAAGCCAGAAGGTTGTGGTAATGTAAAACATGATTCGCCCGAAACTAAGGTTTCGTGGGTGAGTCTTATTTTCAAGAACAAATGAGGCGTGGGTACTTGCTTTCTGTGCAAGTATCCACGCCTCAAATTAAGTCTGGTGTTAATTTTGTATTTGGGGCGATTTATCTGATTAGCACAAAGACGGTGATGATGACCAATTGCGCCATTGGGTAAAAACTGGCGCTGTCAAAAAGTTTGGCAGCCATACGTCCCTCGGTTTGCTGGCGGAACAGGTCATAGCCGGGTTTGAGCAGGAGGAAGGCTCCGGCGGCGGCTGTAGCCAGGCGGTAGAGCCAGCCTAAGTTTAAAGGAGAGGCGAGCGGCAGAAAGAGGCTGATGAGGACGGTTAATCCCAATGTAAGTAGAACGATCAAGCCTGCAGTTTGCGTTCCAAGTTGTAATGGAATGGTCTTGGCAAGGACGCGTTTATCTTCAACCGTATCATTCCAATCAGCGGGGACGTTCTGCCCGCCGATCTCCCATAGAAAGACCCAGGCGAGAATGAGCAATACAAGGTTAATGGATGGGTTTGGGTCTACAACATAGATGGCGGCAATGGGTCCGCTGGATTTAACCAGCCCACTAACGAATGTGCGTAGGTAGGTCACTTTGAAGAGCATAACGTAAATGACTTCAAGAATTGCAGCACAAACGAGAATGATTACAATGGCAGGGTTAAGAAAATATGAACCGACCAGCGCGGTAATGAACCAGGCAGCAAACCAGAAGATGCCGGAGCGATAGCTCAATGCATTTTGTGCCAGGGGGTAGCGCAGGTCTGAGGCTTCTACAGAATACCCGGCGTTCATGCCCCCGCTAAATTTCTCTTTGTCTACAGCAATGCCAACAAGGTCGTTCAGGGCATAGATGGCAGTGTACCCTGCGAATGCAGTGAAAAGCGAAAGCGCAATGATTAACAGGGATGGGAATTCTCCTAGCCATAACAGAGCTACAAAGCCCGGCAGAGCCAGGTCGAGCACGCCATGTGTGGTGCGAGAGAGTGCGAAGAATTTTTTCATGCTCATTTCTCCTGTGTCATTAGCTCTTGAAATGCACCATGTAGTTATTATCTTCCACCCCGGCAGCTACCCGGAATATTTTCGTGAAGGGGTTATAAATGAGGCTGGAAAGGCGCTCAAATTTTAACCCAACTGCCTGCCCCCAGGTTTTAAGTTCGCTAGGGCGGATCAATTTTGAATAGGTATGTGTGCCGCGCGGTAAAAGGCGCAAAATATATTCGCCGCCAAAAATGACCATAACAAAGGCTTTGGGTGTGCGATTGATGGTGGAGAAGAAGGCTTGTCCGCCGGGTTTGAGCGCTTTGGCGCAGGCAGCTACCACTTTGGCAGGTTCGGGCACATGCTCCAACATTTCCATACAGGCAATGGCGTCGTAAGTGCCGGCTTCTTTATCAGCGATGTCTTGCACACTTTCGTAGCGATAATCGATCTGGAGATTCTGACTCTGGGCGTGGCGTTTGGCGACTTCAATAGACGCCTCGGACAAGTCCAATCCTGTTACACGTGCCCCGGCTTTTGCCAACGCCTCAGAAAGAATGCCCCCGCCGCAGCCGACATCTAAAATTTTGGGGTTGGGCGGAAGTTGTTCCATAATGAAGTGTGTGCGCAATGGGTTGATAACGTGTAACGTGCCCATCTCACCGTTCAGGTCCCACCAAATTTGTGAGACGTTGTCGAATTTTTCGATTTCTTTGTTGTCGGCGTTTTCAAATGATTTCATGTTTTATGGTTATCCAATCTATTAAGGTTTTTGCAGCGGATTCAACTTCGTCCGCTTGAATATCGTTTAAGAAGGTACAGTTGCCGATGCGGTTTGGCATGGGAACGCGTTGCAGTCCGTTGCGGTGGTAGGTGCGCTCGGTTAGCGAAGCGAGAAGCAGGTATGGGTCCAGGATGGAGGCGTCAAATTCATATCCTAATCTATGCACGAGTTGGAATATCCGGCTGGCTTCTGTATCTGTAAGCAGATCGCGTGCGCGGGCGATCAAACTGGAGAGGAGAATATCTAATAAGACGGCTTCGCCATGCAGCAGGTGGGCTTCGTGGCGGGTTTCCAAACCGTAACTAAAGGTATGTCCAAAATCTACTTTGCGGGCAAGTTCTTCTTCGAATAAATTTGGTTCCAATTCTTCGAGCATGCCGGTAATGGCACGATCTAAAAGAATGGAACTTTCTTTGTTCTGGAAATGCTCCTGCACGCTTTGCACGCCGCAGGCTTCAAGCAGTTCAAAGAGTTGCAGGTCTTTGATGATGGCAAGTTTGATGATCTCACATACGCCGTTGAGCAGGTGGCGGCGTGGCAAGGTCTTGAGAAATTCCTTATCCAAGATCACGCGTTGCGGCGCATGGAAGGCGCCCAGGCGGTTTTTGTTGCCGTTGAAGTTGAAGCCGGTCTTGATGCCGATGGAGGCATCGACATAGCCCATGAGGGTGGTGGGGACTTTGATGTATGGCACACCGCGCCGGTAGCTGGCAGCCACAAAACCGACCAGGTCTGTAAGTACGCCGCCGCCGATGGCGATGATGGGTTCGTCGCGGCGATGAATGGGGAAGGTGTCTAGTTCGCGGGCAATGGCAAGGTAGTGTTCAAGGGTTTTATTCTCTTCGCCGCCGGGAAAGGCAACTACCTTCGCTTCAATGTGATGATACTTAAAATAGTCATAGATTGCGGAGCGATACTGTTTTTCGATGCTGGCATCTACTACAACAAAGCGGCGCGAATCTTCGATGCGCCCAGCAGAAAGCATCGCCCAGTTTTGGGGTTGAAAGAGATTCGTTGTGCTGATGACATCATATTCAATGAGTTGTTGATAGGTGACGTGTTTGGTATTCATTGCTTTGCTTACACCACCTGTCGCCATCTCGCTTTTGCATCCAATATTCGGCGGGCGAGCGCCTGTGCCTTTTCGAGACTATGATTTTTATAGTTGCCGCATTGTTCAATGTTGGCATAGGGCACTTCAGAGGCGGTTAGGACATCTTCAAGAATTTTTTCGTACACATTCATAATGGTTTCAGCGCGACCTTCATTGAAGAGAATGAGATAGAAGCCGGTCTGACAGCCCATGAGCCCAATGGACACAAAATTTTGGGGCATATACTTTTGGAAGCCCCATAAAAGGAAGTGTTCAAAAGAATGCATTTCTGTGCTGGATAGAAAGACAGAGTTTGGGAGGTTGAGGCGTAAATCCACCGAATAGACCACGTCTCCATGGGGACCGGGTTTGGCACTGCGTAATTTGACATGCGGCGCTTTTAGCAGGCGATGGTCGAGTTCGCCAACGGTGCCAGCCTCCCAGCCGAGTTGATCGAGTTGAATCATGGTATTTCTCCTATTGCAAAGCTTGGAATAGTCCAAGCTATATGAATTTCGAGAGATGTTTGTAGCTATCTGCGAGTGCTTTTTCCCACGAGGCGATGTGGTGATAAAGTTCCACTGAGGCGTAGCCATTGAAGCCGTTGTCGTTGAGCGTTTTAAAGGTGGCGGGAAAGTCCATGGTGCCTTCGCCGGGAATTTCATGAAAATGGACTATGCCGGTCAGGGTGTTTGCCACCATCTTATCCATGAGCAACTTGCCATTTTTATCTTTGGTACTGCGTAAGTAGATGATGATGGGGCGCGCACGTTCAAGTACATCGTAACTTATGCCAGGAACAGAGATAAGGTAGACAAAGATCTCGCTCTCAAAATCGGATTGCCCGACATGTAAAGCGGGGTAATGCACAAATGCAAGTTCAGCTGAAATATCGACCGAGCCGAGAATTGTTTCGATCCGCTTTTTCTGCCCGGCATTGGGCGTTTCGTCGCAAAAATAAATAGGATGTTCCGGGTCTACCAGCAGATAGTCGGCTGTTTCAGGGAAGTAGATCAGATATTTGGCAAAGCTTAGATCCAATTTGAGGTCATCTGCCCACTTTACCAGTTTCAGGTTATAGCCTTCTTGAGAGTCAGAAACATGCAGGAATTTGGCGTGGGGAGCAGCTTTGCCGAGCGCTTCAAGGTAGTTGGTTTCAGAACAGTAATTATGGTTTAGGTCGAGGTGAAGTTGTAGGCGCGGCGAGCCTACTTCGTTAATAAGACTCAGTCCTTGCTCAAGGGTTTCGATGTACATGCCCGGTTCTGGTTCTATTAGCAATGTAATGTCTTCATCGCTGCGTAATTCCTGCAAGCATTGATGCAGGCTATCGATCAGGAGTTCACGGGGGTTGACCGATGGGTTGCTGATGTGCTCATCACGGATAAATCCGCTGCCAAACGTGACCAGGGGTACATCCAATGTGCGGGCAACATGAATGCCACGCTTTACCAGGTCGATGCGGCGTTTGCGCCCGGCAAGGTCTGGACTCATTAGCGACGGTTCGTGTGGACGCTGAGGTGTAAAGAAGTGCGAGGCGGTTGCTATACAAGCTGCATTAACGTTGAGTGCATTTAGTTTCTTTTTGACGGCTGCTAGATAATCGTCTGTGATGTTGAATGGGTTGAATTGGTCGCGATGGAATGAAAGTTCGATGCCAGGATAGCCCGCCTTATCCACTTCTTCAATGGATTGCAGAAAATCGAGGTTGGTCAGACCAAAGGTGCTGTAACTGAGTTGGATCATATAAGTGCTCCATGTAAAAACTTGCCATGCCGGTCTTAAGGGCATTCTCTCCTATTGGCAATTTGCGATTCTACCATGCGCTTGTGAAGAATGAAACTTTCAACTTTAAGGGAATGTAGGGCGAAATATGGCATGTAGAACAAGCCTATAAACTTGTTCTACATGATAAAAAGGCCCCGGTCTGGTACCAATAGTGAGACTGGTTATGATTCTTACTAATCGGCTTTGAATTTTCAGTTCTGAATACCCCAACTTTTCTTCAAAGGTTTCGATCAGTTCTTTGGAATATTCAGGTTTCTGTTAAGCTTCAAATACAAGTTTGCCGTTCACCATGGTCAGAACTGGCTTGGCATCCATAATATTTTCTTTTGGCAAAGCAAATAGATCGTGCGAGAACAAGACCAAGTCTGCGAGGTAGCCTTCTTTGATCTGTCCTTTTTCGTTTTCCATGAATTCAGCATAGGCGGCATCGCGTGTGTACCCAATGATGAGTTCTTCAAGGGTCAGGTTGTGTGAAGGCACACCCTCTGCCCATGCCTCACGATTGAGACCGACATGCAAATTGATCATCGGGTTATAAGGTGCCACGGGCCAGTCACTACCGAATGTGATTTGATTCCCAGCATTCAAAATATCACGCCATGCAAACGAAAGATGCCAGCGTTGCTTTCCAACGCGTGTGGGCCACACGTCGCCTTCAGAGATGCTGAAGGGAGCATGGCTGGTCTGCATGGAAGGCAACACACCCAACTGCTTGAAGCGTGGCAAATCATCTGGATGATAGACCTCGATATGCTCAATTCGGTGACGGCTATTGCGCCTCCCATTCGCCTTTTGAACGGCTTCATACCCATCGAGCGTTCGCCTCACTGCTCCATCGCCGCAACAATGGACAAAGATCTGCAAGCCCATTTTGTCGCATAAGCTCGCCATGCGTGTGAAATGTTCGAGAGAGAAGATGCCCTCTGGGGCTGCATTCGGTTCATCGGCGTACGGCTCCACATTGAGGGCTGTATATGATTCCCAGACGCCATCCATAAAGAATTTTGCCGCACCACCGCGCACGAACTCGCCTTTGACCTTTGCCATCTCTGCGGCTTCGCTCAACATGGCTTCGGTGGTTTCCGGTTTGATGTGATAGGGTTCGTACACACGCACGGTCATTTCACCGGCATCTTCCACAGCGGCGTAGGTCATCAATTCTTCCATATCGCCGTTCATGTTATGGACGCTAGTCACGCCGGTGGCGTTGATGCGTGCCATGGTCATCTTCAGCAGCTCGCGTTTGCGGGCTTCGCTCACTTCGGGGATCAAGTCAGAGACGAGCCCCATGGCGGTTTCACGCAATTCGCCGGTGGCGAGACCGTTTTCATCGCGCACGATCAAGCCGATACCTTCCACTTCTTTCCCCGGCTGGAGGATGCCCGCTAGTTCCAAGGCTTTGGAATTCGCCCAAGAAGTATGACCATCATAGGCGTTTATGTAAATAGGCTTATCGGCGATGATGGCATCCAACTCGTGGCGGTTGGCAATAACGTCGTATTTCACGCCGCGCCCGTCAATCCATTCAGCGGTTTTATTATTCCCTGCAAATTCCAACAGAATATTCTTTACATCTTTAATGTTTTTTGCATCATACAACTGTGCCCCACCCATGGAAATGGCACCCCAAAGCAAATGGAAATGCGAGTCGATGAAGCCGGGGGTCAGGGTACGTCCTTGTCCATTAATGACGCGGGTGTTGGCATCTTTAAGCGCCTTGGCACCTTCATTTGTCCCTACGTAAATGATGCGGTTTCCCTTTACGGCAACAGCTTCTGCAGAAGGTGCTTCTTTGTTGCTGGTAAAGACCCCTGCATTTTCAATGACAAGATCTGCTTTGGCGCTCATGTCTTAATCTCCTTGATTGGTGCGACCTGAATATACATTATCTAAGACCGGTGGGCAAGAGAAATTTTAAATGGGTATAATTTGTTCAATGACTGAAAACAAGAAAGTAGTTGTTGCCATGTCTGGCGGCGTGGATTCCTCGGTGGCTGCCGCTTTGCTCAAGGAGCAGGGCTATGATGTGACCGGGATGATGATGCGCCTGTGGAGCGAGCCGGGCAAGGAAGAGTCCAATCGTTGCTGTACACCTGATTCGATGGCGCAGGCTCGCCGCGTGGCTGGAATTTTAGATATCCCTTTTTATGTGGTGGATGCCAAGGATGTTTTCCGTGAGACGGTGGTGCAGTATTTTCTGGATGGCTACGCCAATGGCGAGACGCCAAATCCGTGCTTGATGTGCAATCGGCAGATCCGCTGGACGTTTTTGCTTAATCATGCGTTGGCGTTGGGCGCAGAGTTCATGGCGACGGGGCACTATGTGAGAATTCAGAATGCAGAAGGCGGAATGCGGAATTTGCTTCGTGCCGTTGACCATTCTAAAGACCAGTCTTATGTGTTGCATGTGCTGGGGCAGGATAAGTTGAAGCATGCGCTCTTTCCGGTGGGAGATTACCCCAAGCCGGAGATCCGTGCAATTGCAGAACGCTTTGGTCTGCCAACGGCTTCTCGTAAAGATTCGCAGGACTTGTGCTTTTTAGCGGGTGAAGATTACCGAAATTTCTTGCAACGCAATGCGCCAGAAATGTTACAACCGGGCATGATCGAAACGCCGGATGGCAAAGTGATCGGCGAACATAACGGATTGGCGAATTACACGATTGGTCAGCGCAAGGGACTGGGTGTAGCTTCGCCAGTTCCACTGTATGTGATTACAAAGAATGCGAAAAACAATGCTTTGATCGTTGGCACACAAGAGCAAATGGGCACGACTGAATTAACAGCACGCGATGTCAACTGGGTGAGTGGAGAAGTTCCGGCGGAACCCTTCCGTGCTGAGGTGAAGATTCGTTATACAGCGAAAGAGGTTTCGGCGTGGGTTGAGCCTGTGGACGGGAATCAGGCAAAGGTCACGTTTGATGCGCCTGTGCGAGATGCGACGAAGGGTCA
>JBDKJK010000445.1:0-2811 GCA_039796675.1 Chloroflexota bacterium | reverse complement strand
TGGAATCAGGGCGGCAACCGTTGGTATTACAAGCTATATGGTCCGTTGAACTTCAACGGTTCGTTCACATATCGCTATTGTCGTAACGGTCAATGTGGCAGCGCAGACGATAACCAAACCGCTGGTTCAAACCCGGCTGGTTTTATTGCCAACACAGCCCTGTTGGGGCAAGACCTTCCTTATACTGTCGATTCATGGAAGTGGTACGAGAATCCTGAAAACCCTCAACTGGTGGGCTATACCATCAATCAGCGGGCAGCAGGGTTTGTAGCTGGGGTTGAATTCCAACCCACCTACCGCCCGAACTTTTCAGACTATGCAGATCAGGCGTTTAAAAATACAAAAGAAGCAGTAGGCGCAAATCTTGTGGTGTTAACGCCAAGCTGGTCATACACAAGTTTTGCACCGTTGAAGTTGAACGTGCAGCCGGGGCAAGATCCGCTTTGGAGTGACACGGGTAAGATGGTTCAACAAGCGAAAAATATTGGGTTGAATGTCGCTCTGTTCCCCACACCGCAATTCAAACCATCTGCTGATACCAGCGTTTCAGCCAGCACGCAATTCTGGAAAGATGCCCCCAAAGATGCCGCCTGGTGGCAAGCCTGGTTCACACAATACCGCGCCTTCCTGATCAACTACGCCGACCTCGCCACACAATCGGGCGCACAGACTTTCATCATCGGCGGAGAGTGGGTCACGCCTGCCCTACCCGGCGGACTCCTGCCCGATGGCAGCGCCTCCAACGTCCCTGCCGATGCGGAGACTCAATGGCGCTCGATCCTTCAGGATGTTCGCGCACGTTTCAAAGGTCAAGTCCTTTGGGCATTGCCGTATCAAAAAACTGGCTTCACCACACCGGTCAATTTCCTTCGCGATGTAGATGGAATCTATTTGCTGTGGTCTGTACCGCTTGCTTCCAGCCCAACCGCATCCAAAACAGATTACACCAATGAAGCAGGGCGTCTGCTTGATACAGAAGTCCAACCCTTATCGATTCAACTAGGCAAGCCCATCATCCTGGCGCTATCCTATCCTTCTGCCAGCGGCGCAGCTAGTGGATGTATTCCAAACGGAAACGGAAACTGCCTGGATACAAATACTCTTTCAAGACCCAACACCGATAACACCGCTGTTACCTTGAGTTTACAAACCCAAACCGATATTTACGAATCAGTTCTGGTAGCTGTCAATGGGCGCTCATGGATATCTGGTTTCGTCAGCCGCGGATACTTCATGCCTGTTGCTCTGCAAGATAAATCCACCTCCGTTCACGGCAAACCTGCCGGAAATGTGTTGTGGTATTGGTATCGCGGCTTTCAGGGAATTCGCTAACCTGGTATCAATCGGCAGAAAATAGAACCACAAAACGCGTTATTAAATCTTTTGGAGGCAGTATGAAAAAAGCAGGCAAAATTTTTGGGCGGTTATTGTTAGGAGTTTTAATCATTGTGTTAATCGTGGGAGCAGGCGGGTTCTATTATTTCAAAAGCTATCTTCCCAATACCGTTGCGCCACAATCTTTCCCACAAACTGACGGCGAGATCCAACTCGATGGCTTGGATAGTGAAGTGAACATCTACCGCGACCAAATGGGCATTCCGCACATCTACGCCGAAACCACACACGACCTGTTCTTCGCGCAAGGCTACGTACACGCGCAAGATCGCTTCTGGCAAATGGACTCATGGCGGCACATTGGCTCGGGTGAACTCTCTGAAATGTTTGGAGAAGGACAGACAGAAACTGACGCCTTCCTGCGCACCCTTGGCTGGCGCAAAACCGCTGAAGCCGAATGGGACGGGCTCAACGCCGAAACCAAAGGCATGCTGCAAGCCTACGCCGACGGTGTGAATGCCTACCTCACCGATCATCACGATACTGCAGTCAGCCTTGAGTATGCCGTGCTCGGTTTGCTCAGCCCCGATTACGTCATCGAGCCGTGGGAACCCGTCCACTCGCTCACATGGGGCAAAGCCATGGCATGGGACTTGCGCGGCAACATGGGCGACGAGATCGAACGCGCCGAACTGCTAAAAGTGCTCACCCCCGAACAAGTGGCAGTGTTGTTCCCCGAATATCCCGAAGATCATCCCGTTATCGTTAATCAAATTCCAGTCGAAGGTCAGACGTTGAACACCCAGCCGGATCTGGGACTTGTGAACTTTGACTACGCCTCTGCTTTGAGTGCCACCTCATACAACGCCTCATTACTGGACCCAGTGCTGGGTGCGCTTGGCGATGGCATTGGGTCAAACTCTTGGGCGGTTTCCGGCGACATGACCGATACCGGCATGCCGTACCTGGTCAACGACCCGCATCTCGGCATTCAGATGCCCTCCATCTGGTATCAGGTCGGTTTGCATTGTGTTGAAAAATCAGACGCCTGCCCGTTCAACGTAACCGGCTTTTCCTTCGCAAGCGTACCGGGCGTCGTCATCGGTCACAACGATCGCATCGCCTGGGGCTTCACCAATGTTGGACCCGATGTAATGGATCTGTATATTGAAAAGGTGAATCCAGAAAACCCAAACCAATATGAGTTCAATGGTGAATGGATTGATTTTGAAACTTATGAAGAGACCATCAACATCGTTGGCGGCGAACCGATCACCATTACCGTACGCAAGACCCGCCATGGACCTGTGATCTCAGACACATATAACCCAACCAAAGATAACAACCCCGAAGCCGAGTATCCTTCTTTTAAAGACCGTGTGAGTGGAGTAGAGTTACCCGAACAATACGTCGTTGCGCTGGCATGGACGGCACTAACTCCCTCCACACCGTTTGAAGCGATCTGGGGTTTCAACC
>JBDKJK010000444.1:0-5105 GCA_039796675.1 Chloroflexota bacterium | reverse complement strand
AGCGTGAAAGACGTTCCCATTCAACACGTCACCAACGGCGTCCACACCCGCAATTGGATGGCGCGCCGCATGAACAACCTGCTCGAGAAACACCTCGGCGAAGACTGGTACGAAAACCTCGACAACCACGAGTTGATGGAAAAGATCGACCAAATCCCCAATCAAGAACTCTGGGGAGTTCACCTGCACCTCAAGCGCAAACTATCTTTCTATCTCAAAGAACGCGTCCGTGACCGTTGGACTCACGGCGGTTTCCACCCCGTTCAAGTGGTCGCTTCGGGCGTACTTATCAATCCCTATGCGTTAACCATTGGTTTCGCTCGTCGCTTCGCCACGTACAAACGCGCCAGCCTCATCCTCTCAGATGTGGAACGCTTGCTCGAACTCATCAACCGCCCAAACATGCCCGTGCAGATCATCTTCGCCGGTAAGGCGCATCCTGCTGATGACCCCGGCAAGAGGCTCATTCAACAGGTCTATCGCACCGTCAAGAAAGCAGAGACGGGTGGTCGCATCGTCTTCATTGAAGATTACGAAATGAACCTCGCCCGCTACCTCGTTCAAGGCGTGGATGTGTGGATGAATACCCCGCGCCGCCCATACGAAGCGAGCGGCACCTCCGGCATGAAAGCCGCCATCAACGGCGTGCCCAACTTCTCCATCATGGACGGTTGGTGGTGTGAAGCCTACAACGGCAAGAACGGCTGGAAGATCGGTGACGAGAAGAAATACGCCTCGAACGAAGAACAGGATGCCGCCGATGCGGAAGACTTGTTCTCCACACTCGAACATCAGATCATTCCGAAATACTACAACCGCAACCCCAAAGATCTGATGTCACCCGATTGGCTCGCCTTCATGAAAGATTCAATGAAGACCGTCATCCCGCAATTCTCCACCCGCCGCATGGTGAAGGAATACGTAGAGAAGTTCTATGTTCCAGCGTTGAAAAAGTAGGGATAGGGCTTGCCCCTATCCGCCTTGATTTCTCATAAATGGGGACAACCTTTACGGTTGTCCCTACGGATGAAAACATGTTCCCTGAAATTACCGTTGCCCAGTTGGACGAAAAACTAAAATCTGATGAAACCTTCATCCTGCTCGATGTGCGCGAACTCTCAGAGTTGGCTCAAGCCAAAATCGAAGACAGCAGGCTTGAGGTCACGCCGATGAGCCGTTTGGGGTCAGAAGGTCCCAATGCGTTGTCTGAGTCGGCACGGTCTGGGGATGTCCCCGTCTACATCATGTGTCATCATGGCAGCCGCAGCGCACAGGTGACCATGTGGCTGGCGCAACAGGGCTACAAAAACATCTTCAATGTGCGCGGCGGCATAGACGCGTATGCAAGGCAGGTCGATCAATCGGTCGGCTTTTACTAAACATCATTAACCCCAAAAATAATTTGGGACGCGGACGAACGCGGACGAACGCGGACGAACGCGGATTTACGCGGAAAAGATCTTAAAAAATCTGCGTTTTCAGCGTTTATCCGCGTCCCATTTGCCTTTAAAAACTCACCCTCAAAACCTTAGTTTCGGGGTGAGTCATGATTGCATAGCCCATTAAACCAGACTGCCACCCTTGCGGGTGGCAATCGTGGGGCGCTGTGGCTTCCGACTTACTTGAGGAGGGATGCCACAGCGCTGGGTTTACTACTACTATCCATGTTAGACATCACCTCCTCCTTTCATAAGGATGGCGAATTCAATTTGTTTGCCCCCGTGCAGTAGCGAAAGTATGCCCCAATTCAAATCGGATGTCAATAGCCCGGTTTGAGATTCTCACATATTTGTAATTTTGCCCCATTCCAAGCCTGCCACAAATTTCAAACTTCTGATACCTTTTGAGAGTCTCCGCAAGCCTTGCAGGACTATGCTCAGACCATCTTCGCAGTGCCCTGCATTTCGCAGATACAATTCATTCAGGAGCCTTTATGAAAAACAACCCAAACAAACTCTGGATCTTTGTCCTCGCCCTTGGCTGGCTGTTCGACTTCCTATTTTGGGAAAATCCCCCCGGCATCAACTTCGCCATTTTTTGGACGGCATGTCTCATTGCGGGCTTCTACCTCCTCCTCAGTAACGGACACCGCCCGCATCGCACGACCTTATGGCTGCTGCCACTCTTTGGCTTTTTCGCCGCTGTCAGTTTCATCCGCGTCGAGCCGATGACGACCTTCCTCGCCTACACCTTCACCATGTTCACGTTGACGGTCTTTACAGTCACCTACCTTGGCGGGCGTTGGGTTCAATACAGTCTTGCCGACTATGTAAGCAAAGCTTTCTCATTTCTCGGCAGTTTGTTTATTCGCCCCATCACCTTCACCGCGGACGCACGCAAGACCCAAGCCGAAACAGGTGTGACAGCGCCTTCAAAACATAATTTCATGCCCATCTTACGCGGGTTGATCATCGCCATTCCCATTGTGATGATCTTCGCCTCCCTGCTCGCCTCTGCCGATGTGGTCTTTAATCAAAGGCTCGATGATTTCGTGCAAATCTTTAAATTGGAAAATCTGCCCGAATACATCTTTCGCATGATCTACATTCTGGTCATTGGGTATGGGTTGGCAGGCATCTTCCTGCATGCCGCCACCGAATCCAAAGACGAAAAACTGGTCGGTGAAGAAAAACCTGTGATTCCTGCCTTTCTCGGTTTTATTGAATCGTCCATTGTGCTTGGTAGTGTAGTGGCACTCTTTGCCGCTTTCGTCGCCATCCAATTCCAGTATTTCTTTGGTGGCACAACCAACATCAATATAGAAGGGTTTACCTACGCCGAGTATGCCCGCAAAGGGTTTGGCGAACTGGTTGCGGTAGCATTCTTTGCCTTGATGATGCTGCTCACTTTAAGTGCAATCACCAAGCGCGAAACAGAAACACAACGAAAAACCTATTCCGGTCTTGGCATCGCATTGGTTGCCCTTTTGCTCGTGATGCTCGTTTCTGCTTATCAACGCCTCAACCTCTACGAAGCCGCCTATGGGTTCTCGCGCCTGCGCACCTACACCCACGTCTTCTTGATCTGGATCGGTCTGCTGCTCATCACTACCATTGTCCTTGAAATTCTCCGCAAAGAGCGCATGTTCGCCTTCGCCATGTTGATCGCATCCTTTGGCTTCGCGGCATCTCTGCCCATTCTCAATGTTGATGCGTTCATCGTGAACCAAAACATCCAGCGTGAACTTCATGGAGGAAATGCAGAAGACCTCGACTCTCAGTACTTCATCGAACTTTCTGACGATGCCGTTCCCCCACTCGTGAATGCGCTTCAATCCTCGACCCTGCCTGATTCCGTCCATCAGAAAGTTGCCGCCGCTCTGGCTTGCATCCGCTACGAGCGTGACCTTCAGCGCGCTGGACGTGAATACACGTGGCAATCCTTCCACGTTTCGCGCCTCACCGCAGATAATGCACTGGCATCCGTCTCAGCCGAAATTAATGTCTTCGAGATCGATGAGACCGAATACCCCGCAAAAGCAATTTCACCAGATGGCGAAGAATTCCCATGTTCTGAGTTTTACTATGATTAACCGCAAGTAAGAATGCATCTTCATTAGATGTCTGACCCTCGTAACTCTAACTTCAACAAGGACATTCAATGGATTTCAAACTGACCATCTTCTCAGATTACATATGACCCTGGTGCTATGTCGGCCAGGGTGTGGTCGAGAGGCTAAAGAAAGAATATAACGTAGAGGTGGAATGGCGTCCGTACTACTTGCGCCCAGATACTCCGCCCGAAGGCATGGAATTGCCCGAGTACATCAAACGGGCTCGTGACAATGGCTCAGAAGAACGTTTGCGCATGATGGCAGAAATGCACGGCATGTCGTTCAGGTCTACAGATCGCATCTATAACACGCGGCTGGCTCACGAAGCGACAGAATACGCCCGCGAAAAAGGCAAAGCCAACGAGTTCCATCACATCATGTTCCGCAAAGTCTATGCCGATGGCTTTGACCCCGCTCAATGGGATGTGCTACGCGCCACAGCAAAAGAAGCTGGGCTAGACCCAGACGATATGCAGACCGTGGTTGAAGGCGGCAAGTACACAAAAGAAGTCGCAGGTCAGGTCAATTGGGCACAACAAATTGGCGTGACGGGCGTCCCCACCTATGTGATCAACAACAAATATGCCATTGTCGGCGCACAGCCGTACGAAGCCTTCAAGAATGCATTGGCACAGATCGAAAAAGAATTAAAGAGTTAATAAAAAAACAGCGGCTTGCGAGCCGCTGTTTTTTTATTTTTCGCCTTCTACTTCAGTGCTCAAAATTCGATCCAGCCGAAAGGTCCGGTCGGCTTCGCGGGTGTGGCAGTAGGCTTGCAGGTAGAGATAATCTGACAGCCCAATCACTTCGCGCGGCGAAACCCAACGCTCTGAGATCTCACCGTCCTTATCCATATACTGAATAAAGAGACGTTTTCCGCTGTAAATGGCTTCGCTCAACTCCGTGGGCAGGTAAATGCCACCTTGGGGCCAAGCTGGGGAATTGTAAATACCGATCAGATCATCCAGGGTTTTATTCACCGTCTTCAGTGAATCAGCCATGACGAAAAACAGGTTCTTCATGGTGACGGCATCTGAAAAAGCGCGCGAGCCTTGAATGTAAGTGGAAACCTGAAAATCTTTTGATAATTGCTCAAGCCCGTACGAAGGCAATTCGTAATGATCGCGCGCCATCAGCAGGGTGTCGATCAGGTTGGGGAACTCAATGGTGCGCCCAAGCTTTCGATATTCGTTATCGAGAAATTGAATATCAAATTTGGCGTTATGGCAAACAATAACAGCATCGGTCAACGCTTCGGCAATTTGATCGGCGGCATCAGCAAAGCGCGGCTTGCCTTTGAGAGCAGCGCCGTCCAAGCCGTTGACGTGAATCGCTGACGGCGAAAGATCCCGCTCGGGGTCGAGCAGCAGGTCGAGGGTCCGTTTGATGCGCTTGCCTTCGGTCACGATCACAGCGATCTGGCAGATACGGTCTCCAAACCAGGGAGAAAGCCCGGTGGTTTCGATATCTAAAAAAGCAAAACGGGTGTTGGAAAGCTCAAGCATTTAACCTTGATCTCTGAAGCGCGCTGTCATTACCGGGCATTGAGCCC
>JBDKJK010000443.1:0-4523 GCA_039796675.1 Chloroflexota bacterium | reverse complement strand
CCGACCAGGTCAGTGCCAGCAAACTACCCCATGAACGCTGTTGGACAGAACGAACTGCCCATAACACAACACCCGGGAGCAAAAGGAAAGAAGGACCTACCAACAGTTGAAGGAGCATCTCACCAAAACGGCGTGACAGTGGGAACCCCTGCCAGGCGGCATACTCTGCCTGTTTGGCATAGAATGTATTTGGCATGGGTGTGCCGCCAATGAGAAGATTGAATAATAGATAGAAGAGGAAGACAGCACCAAAGCCGATGATCACCCGTAATAAACCGCGCAATCGGGAGGGAGTGTTCGTTTCAAGGAAGAGGATAGCCAACACCAGCGGACCGAGCAGAGTCAAACCGTCGGGGCGCACCCAGACACTGAGACCGGCAAGCAAGCCCAAGGTTAAGTAGCGATGCGAATTCATCATCAAGGCAGATAAGATGACAGTGGCGATCAAGCCGTGAAGCAGGGTTTCCATCCCAGACATGGCAGCCCAGAGCAAATGCCATTCGAAAATGATAAACAACCCCACCCACGGAATGTTGGGAGTGTACGCAGAAACCAAACGCCGCGCCGTGATTTCGCTGACGACGCTCAAAGCAAACATGGTCAGCAGACCGAGAAAGTACGTCCAGATGTAGGGTTCGAGGTTGATGAGAAAACCGAGCGCGAGCAGTGCCGACCAAAGCGGCGATGTGGAGCCAGCCGTGGGCACACCCGGGCGGAAAGACCATTCGCCATAATCGGCAAGGTTGCGAGCAAAGGTTAAATGAATCCAAGAGTCATCAAGGGGGAAGCCGATCTTATAGATGAGCGCACTGGCAATTAAATAAATACCGCCTGCCAGTAAAGTGCAAGCAGCAAGAATGATCTGGTCTCGTTTTGTGAGTGGTTTAAGGAAATCGAAAAATGCGCGTGTCATCTACTTCACCTAAATATTCGAGTTGCGGATAATTTTGCGGGTTATCGTATAGATCATGCAATGGCTTGAGCCTGCCCTGCGCTTCGAAGGCGTAATATCGAACGCCATAACGCTCTGCAACTTCCAACAGGGTATTCACATCGCCAGTAGGCTGCACATAAGCGGGGCGCCCGGTCATCATGTAATAACCAGGAGAGCTCAACACAAGGATCGGCTCGCCGGGTTGAGCACCGTTTTCAACAAGAAATTTTTCAACTGCCGGATACGCCAACTCACCCTCTTCCCAACCGTTTTGGATGACGCGCACCCAGACGACCCACACCGAAAGCATGATCACGATTTGGACCAAAGCGATTCGGAACACGACGTAGGCATGTTCGGTGAACCTGCCCTTTTTCCTCGCCCAAGCCACAACCGACTCGAGGCTGTAGGGAGTTAATGCCCAAAGCAACGGCTGGAGCGCCGCGCCGGCATGGAAGAAACTTCCGCGCACGCCTGCGAATGGAAAGACAAAGGTCATGACAAGGAAGAGTAACATCCAGGCAAGGATGCCCAATTGAACGCGACGGTCTTTGCGCAATTGGAACATTGCCCCAGCAATGAACGGAAAGAGGATGAGATGCCCCTGCGCCGCGATGACAGTTTGGATATTGTTCGAGAATGCCCACCAACGCACTTTGAGTATTTCATTCCAACCGCTTGCCAGCCACGAGTCGAGGGTTAGTTTTGAAGCGGGGTAGATAAAGGTCTCTTCATACGAAGTGACCCACAATGCGCGGCTGCCAGCAGGTGACATGATCGAACCAAAGACACTGAGGTTGCGGGCGTACCACGGACCCATGACAAGAATGAAACCAAGAAATGCTAAAGCACCAAATTGAATGAATAATGTAATTGGCAGCTTTTCATCTCGCACGCGCCAGAAGATGAAGAGACCCGTTAAAGCAAGCCAGAGTAGACCATCGCTACGGGCAAGAGACATGAGCCCGGCAAGTAAGCCCATCCAAAACCATGGGCGCGGACGGTCGGCGAGCAGGAAGATCAAGCCACCAGCAACCATAAAAATGCCGTAGTTATCGGGGACAGGCAAGAAAGGCAAATGAAACACTGAAAAGACAGCAAGCAGGGCAGACGTCCATGCGAAGGCGGTGTTCTTGAAAAAGCGGAAAGATAATGCCGCCGTCAACGGGGGGACGAGGGCTGCGATCAAGATAAAGAAGATGCGCCCGGCTTCATAGGTTTGCTGACCGGTGAGCCACATGCCCAAGGCAGTGACGATGGACGCTAACGGCAGCCAATAGCCATGCGAAGGATGCGGAATGCCTTGCGGATCGTCGAGGTAATTCCAGATGTAGGGTTCGATGAAGCCATTGCCCAGGGCAAGCTGCACGCCGCCAGAAAAATAATAGTCCGCGTCAAGGTAGCCGGGGATGGTCTGGAAGCGGCTGACGATGATCTGAACTGTGAGAGCGATCAAAAAGAGGATGAGATAGTTTTTGCGAGACATGGGGGAAGGAAGTAAATAGTGAATGGTGAATAGGGAATAGTAGATGGTGAATGAAGAGTGAAACGTGATGCAATTCACGTTTCACTTCTCAATTTTCACTTGCTGCGCGTCAACGAGTCTGCCCAAACGCGCGGAGGGCGGATCGCCCACCAGCGAATCCAGTATAAACCAAGGACGGTGAAAACAGGGAGAAAGAGGAAGATGATTTCTTGCGATATGGTTTCAAAACCAGGCAAAGGGAAAAAATACAGCCCCCAGGGAATGAAGAAATTCGCCATCAAAAACAGGAAAGCCAATACCGCTCCGATGCGGTTCCACCGATCATGGATGATGGCAAAGACCAACGCCAGCGGAATGACCAGCACGGCAAGGTTTTCATACTCAGTGCGAAAGCCAAGCAATGGAGCCGCGGCAAGTGAAAGGCAAGCCGCCCAATAAAAACGACGTTCATCGCCATTGAGGGCGGAAGTCCATTCGTAGCCGAGAGCGATTACAAGCAAAAGGATGATGCCCCATGCCAGATAGCCACCAAAGGAAGGGAAAAGCTGCCCAAAGACCGAAAGAATAGAAAAGCCAAAATCGGCGCGCAGGGCATTCGTTCCGGCTCGAAGATAAGGGATGAACCAATTGGCATAGGTGAGAAAAGAAACAGCCAACAAAATAAAGGTTAACATGCCGAAGCCCGCGAAGACACGCATGCGCCCTTGCCGGTAACAACGCCAGGCAACCAGAATTAGAAAGGGCAGACCTGCCTCCCAAAAATAAAGCGAGAGTGCCAGCAATGCGCCGACGAGTTCATCCTGTTCGTTGCGCAAGGCGAAGAAGATGAAAGCATAGAATAACCCGAGCAACAGAACCGGGCTGGCATCAAAGACAGCTTGAAAGGTATAGAAGTTCAGCACGGAAAAAATAAAATAAAGAACGGCAAACCAAGGCGGGACGCTCCAATCGGTGAGGCGCAGGCTGAGCACGGCAAGCGCGAACAAAGCCCACTCGAGCAACAAGGTATATATCGCCCGAGCAAGGAGCGGGTCGGAAAGAAGCGAGAAAGGGAAATAGAGCAGAAGCAGGTGAAAGGGCGTATCCAGAATGTAGGGGTCGTCGCCTGTGCCAGCCTTGCCTTCATAGATAATCTCTTGAACCACATCAGGAACGTATGCCGAATAGGGGTCGATGCGCTCAAAGATAAATGCACGACCACCCGCCCAATGCCGTAGGAATTCGCCGCCGCCGTTGAGCAGAGATGCGTTTGCGAACCAAAGCCCAATTGTGATGGCAACAAAAAGAATCGCGACCAGGGTGATGAAGAGATAATCGCGCGAGGTCAGCGATTTGGAAGGAGGTTGAAAATTCATCCCCTCACCTTAGCCCTCTCCCCTAACGGGCATACGCCCCAGAGGATAGGGAATATTAATTCGGTAGATGGGTCGTGTGGGTGCATGGCGTGCAACTTCAACAAAGCCCGCCTGCGTAAACGCTGAAGATGTGCCGGTAAAAATAAAAACGGGCGGCGCTTCTTCTTTGGTTTCAATCGGGTAGCCTTCTACAATTTTTGCACCGTGAGCTTGGGCATGCTCGATTGCGGCTTGAAGCAACGCAACAGCAACCCCTTTACGGCGATGTTTTTTCTCAACAAATAAACATGTGACTGACCAGACTTCTTGATCGTCTATGGGTTTGAGCACGCGAGAATGGGCAAGTTTGGGATATTGACTGCGCGGCTCAACGGCTACCCACCCAATTGGATAGCCATCTAAATAGGCAAGCAAACCGGGGATGATCTTCGCATCGACCACCGACTTTTGAATTTGGCGGTTGCTCTCGCCTTTGTTTTCGCTGAAGGCTTTTCCGCGCAACTTCCAATGCATGCACCAGCATCCGCCGCAGGCTCCGTTTTCGCCGAAGAGGATTTCAAAATCGCGCCAGAGTTTTTGGGTGAGGGGATGAAAAGAGAGATCGAGGGGGGACATGAGGGGGTGATAGTTGGTGGTTGGTGGTCAGTGGGCAGTAGCCAGTACTTAGGGGAGGAGGATTTGGAGTTTTTTGGGGAAGATGTCGTAGCGCAGGGTTTGGACGTAGTCGGGGAACAACTCACCGTCGGTG
>JBDKJK010000442.1:0-5188 GCA_039796675.1 Chloroflexota bacterium | reverse complement strand
GATTTTTTTATTTTCTATTCTTCAATTCTTCTTCAAGACGTTTAATATACTCATCATCGCTTGACGAAGTTCCCGCTTCTTTTCCCCGCCCTACACCTGCTTCAACAGCCTTGGGCTTGGTCCACGCTCGGAATGCGTTGAAGAGCATGACTGCTCCTGCAAGAATCAACACTGGCGGAATGATATACACCAGCCAATTGAAACCCGTGCGGGTAGGTTCAGCCAGTACGCGCTCGCCATAGTTCGCCACAAAATATTGCTTGATCTCGGCTTCGGTTTTGCCTTCTGCCAGTTGATCGCGGATTAACTCACGCCACTGACGGCACGCTTCGGTGGGACACACATCCAAGGGCGTATTCTGGCAGACCGGGCAATACAACTGTTTGGCGATGGCGTTAACTTCATCGTCGGTGGGGGTGGTGTCTTGCGCGAAGGCGGTGGTGAAGGTGGCTAGAGCGATTGCACAAAACAGTAATACGTAAAACGTAATACGTAAAATCCTTTTTTCAAACAGCATAGTCATCATAATCTCCTTACGGATTACGTATCACAAATTAATCAGCTGCGCTCGGCTGATGGCGCCCCGCGCTTACTTTACGGCGCACGGGTTCATCTGCCGGGTCACGGTCGGGCCAGGCGGCGAGGATGAGACCGAATAGAAAGGTGAGGCTGCCGATCCACAACCAGTTCACCAGGGGGTTGACGTAAATCTTAAAGGTAGCGCCTTCGCTGGAAACCGGTTGCCAATCCACGAGCAGGATGTATAAGTCATCGCGCAAGGTGGCGTGTTGACCGGGGATGGTCATATTCTGCTGCGAGTCGTAGTAATAATCGATGCGCGGATACAGTTGACCGATGAAAATACCGTTCTCGTAAATATCCACTACCGAACGGGTGTAATTGACGCCCGCGCCAAGTTCATCCCACGAAGCCAGTTCGCGGTATTCCACGCGATACTCAGCAAGTTCCAAAGACTCACCCGCGGCAATGGTACCCTGGGTTTCTTGCTGGAAGATCTCAATGCCGAGGATGCCAATCGCCATCAACGCCATACTGATGTGGATGATGTACCCACCATAACGGCGGCGATTGCGTCCTATTAAACGCCCGAGGGCGATGAAGAAATTCTCGCTCTGGGCTTTCATTCTCGCGTTTGCGCCGCGCCAAAATTCATGCGTGGTGGCAAACAACACCAACGCCACGAGGAAGAAGCCAACCAGGGCGTAGATGTTTTGTGTATAAGTAAAGACCAGCACCACAGTCACAACCGCGGCAAGAGCGGCAGATTTCCAAATGGCGCGCCCCAGAGTCTGAATGGTGGAATGTCCCCACGCAGAAAGCGGAGCAACTGCCATCAAGAAAAGCAGACCCGCAAAGAGCGGACCGGTTGCACGTTCATAATAGGGAGGTCCGACTGTGATTTTGGTGCCGCTGAAAAGCTCAGATGCCAACGGAGAGATAACGCCCCAGAAACAGACGATGAGAATGCCCATGAAGAGCAGGTTATTAAGAAGGAAGAGCGCCTCGCGTGAGAGCATAGATTTCATTTCGGTTTCACTGCGCAACTCGGGCCAGCGTTTGATGACCAGAGCAACCGAAGCAATTAGAGTCAATGAAACGAAACCCATAAAGAATGGGCCGATCGGGCTGTTCGCAAAGGCATGTACCGAAGAGAGCACACCCGAGCGGGTCAGGAATGTGCCGAAGATCACTAGGGCATAGGTGAGAATGACGAGAATCATGTTCCAATGCTTGAGCAACCCGCGCTTTTCCTGGATCATGACTGAGTGTAAAAATGCGGTTCCGGTTAACCACGGCATGAAAGCCGCGATCTCAACTGGGTCCCAGCCCCAATAGCCGCCCCAGCCGAGCACGTCATACGCCCAGCGTCCGCCGAGCACGAGTCCCATTGAGAGGAAGAGCCACGCCCACAACGTCCAGCGGCGGGTGATGCGGATCCAGCGGTCGTCGGTGCGCCCGGTGATGAGAGCCGCCATCGCGAAGGCATACGGAATAACGAAAGAGACAAAGCCAAGATAAAGCATGGGCGGATGAATGACCATGCCCGGGTGGCGTAGGAGCGGGTTCAGTCCCTGCCCATCCTGCGGGGTGAAGATCGTCGCGCCTGCGGCAGGAGAGAACATGCTTGGGATGATCTCGCCGCTCACATTCCAGAAACGGGTGAAGGGATTTTCGTAAAAGACCACCATGCCGAGGAAGAATGCCAGAGTAATAGAAGAGACCACGATCACCCACGGCAGGAACTCAATGTCACGATCCCATTTGCGGATGGTGACCGCAGAGGTGAACATTGCCAGTAACCAAGCCCAGAACAAAAGAGAACCGGCTTGTCCGCCCCACCAGGCTGTCACTCTCAGGTAGGTCGGCATGCTGCTGCTAGTCACTTCATAAACGAATGATACATAGAAATGATTGTTGACCAACAGGTAGATCAGCACAGCCGACGCAAGTGAAACAAGCGGGAAGGTAAGCAATTGGGCGCGCCGCGCACTTTCTACCAGTGCGGCAGATTTGTTTTGAACGCCATACACTGCGGAAATGCCGCTGTAAAGCGTAACGATAAAACTGACCAATAAAACGCCGTATCCAAATTCTGGGAGCATAGTTCTTTCCAGTCCCCCCTCTCTTTTAGGACGTGTGCCCATGGGGTAGAGGGGTTGAGGGTGAGGTAGGTTTAGAAACAAAACCTGATGGATAGAACACCCATCAGGCTGGTTAGTTAGTTCGAAGCTGCCTGTTCAGGCACAGCTTCTTCATATTTAGTGGGGCACTTGAGCAATAACTCCTCGGCAACGAAAACGCCGTCTTCGCCCAGCTTGCCGGTCATGATCGCCTGCGCCTCATTGCGAAGCAGGTCGGGCATCACACCTTCATAGCGAATCTTGATGCGTGAACGAGTTGGGTCATTTACGGCTTCGTACAAAACTGCAGCCAGCCCACCCTGTGCTTCGATCTCGGCATTATCGCCGGAGACATGTGCCACGTCAAAGGTCAATGTCAGTGTGTCGGGATCGTATTGGATGGTGTCGCCCAAAACCGCGCCAGAAAGGCGGACGCTTTGGTTGATTGCGGAAGAACCCTTCGCATTCAACTCATCCACCGTCATGAAATATTCCGCGCTTGCCTGAGTTGAGGAAACGATCAGGTAAACAACAGCCGCTAGAATGAGCGCGCCGCCGATAAAGAATTTGTTACGTTGCATGGAAGCCTCCAAAGAATCAGTAGTGCTAAATTGAACAATCTATATCCATTTTACATGGTGACATTAAATAGGGCTGAGTTTAAAGGCGGAAGGATGTCATAAATTCTGCGTGATATTGTCCTATTTGTACATGACGGCTTCAGACCCTTTTTTGGCAGGTAGCGACATCGTATCTGATTTCTAAAAAGTGCATATTGTGACCGAGTGCGGTATAGTTGCTAAAACGATTGGAGGACGAGGATGCATCATCGACTACCCATCCTAACCATAGCTCTTTTCTTTTCCCTACTCACCCCTACAAACGCCCATGCCGCGCCTCATGCCGACGTGGAAGCAGATACTGCCACCTTGGAATTTCCCAACACGGTTACTTTCTCTGCCACCCTTAATGCCCCAGCTGAGATCGTGGACGTGACCCTCGAATATGGCAGCGAACAGCTCAACTGCGGCGAAGTGACCGCCAAAGCCTTCCCCGAACTGCAGCCGGGTACCACTGCCCAAGTCTCTTGGACGTGGGATATGCGTCAGAGCGGCTCACTTCCGCCGGGAACCACCATCTGGTGGCGCTGGCGGTATGTCGACTCTTCTGGCGCAGAATATCTGAGCGACCCGCAAACGGTCATCTGGCTCGATGAAACGAACGACTGGCAAACCCTCTCTAGTGATGGTGTGCGCATTCATTATTATGGCGCGAGCGAAACCTTTGCCCAATCTATGCTTGCAGCAGGGGAGGAAGGACTTCGCCGCAACGAACAACAGGCAGGCATGAAGCCGGATATTCCTGTTGAGATCTTCGTCTACCCCAGCTACGAGGAAATGCGTGACGCCATCCTCTACGAACCGCAATGGACGGGCGGCTTGGCGTACTCCGACTTTAGCATCATCATTATGGGCACATCTGGCGACGCTGAATTTGATAAAGCCACGGTCATTCACGAAGTGACCCATATTCTGGTCGGGCGCAATGCCTTTACTTGTATTGGCTTCATTCCAACCTGGTTGAACGAAGGTTTGGCGGTCTACAACGAAGGTGAGTTGGATGGCAGCATGAAAGAGCAGTTCGACCTTGCCTTGCGAGATGATGCCTTCTTCCCATTGCGAACCTTGGGCGGCAACTTTTCTGAAATTCCTGAAAAAGCCCTGCTCTCCTATGCTCAATCGTATAGCGTTGTTAAATATATGATCGAGACCCACGGGCAGGAGAAAATGAGTCAACTGCTCATTGCGTTGAGCAACGCCGAGCCAACAGATGATGCCTTGGTTGCCATCTATGGCTTCGATACCAATGGGCTCGATGCCGCCTGGCGAGAATCGCTGGGGCTAACTCCCTTATTGATCGCACAGGCAACCGCCCAACCCACACCAACCTACGTGCCGACTTACGTTCCGATCGACGGCATTCCACAAGCGATCACTGCAACACCCGGCGCGATTCCAAGTTCTTCTTCGAATCCTGAACCTGAGAATAATCGTCCGCCGCTGGCATTGACCATTGGGTTGATATGTTTTTGCCTCGTCTTTTTATTGATCATCGGAGTTGTAATACTCATGGTTGTGATACGGCGTAGTAACAAAGGAGGCAAAAGTGTATAAGGTTCTCAACCCAAAGCACATAACAATCAGCGGCTTGGCTTTAATCTTGCTCTCCTCCATCTTGTTAACTGCCAGCGCACCAGCCGACCTTGAATTTCAGATCGGCGTTCCGCTTGATCAGGCATTGGTCTACAACGGCGGCGAATCTGCCAACTTGCGTAATTATGACCCCGCCACTACCTACAGTTCAGGCGACAAGCTCGTCTTCAGCGGCTTGGTACAACTCGACCGAAACCTGAACATTCGCCCCGTCCTTGCCGACACATGGGAAGTCAGCGGCGATGGCACGATCTACACATTCAAGATTCGTGAGAATGCCAAATTCCATAACGGACGCGACGTAACGGCTCAAGACGTGGTCTTTTCCTGGGA
>JBDKJK010000441.1:0-2947 GCA_039796675.1 Chloroflexota bacterium | reverse complement strand
AGAAATAAATATTTTCGAGTTTGTTGATTTGCGTGAGACGCCAATCGACAACGCGCCGCCATTCGATGAGATTGGGAAGTTGAGACTCAAGTAAGACACGCCCGCCCGCCTCACGCTGTGCGTCGGTGAGAATGACTCTGTACCCGCGCTGACCCAACGCCCGAGCCGCTTCGAGCCCGGCAGGTCCCGCACCGACGATGAGGACTTCATCATTAGATTTTTTTGGCGCAATGATCTCAGGATGCCAACCACGGCGGAACTCTTCGCCCATAGTTGGATTCTGTGTGCAACGAATCGGAACGAAGCGAGTATCACCTGTGACGCAGATGTTGCAACCAATACACTCGCGGATATCTTCGTGCCTGCCTTCTTTGATTTTGTTCGGCAAAAATGGGTCAGCGATCGACGGGCGTGCCGCACCGATGATGTCCATGATGCCGCGCTCAATGGCGGAGACCATGCTGTCGGGTGAGGTATATCGCCCCACGCCGACGACGGGTTTGGTGGTGAACTGCTTGACAAAGGAAATATATTTTTCCTGATGACCTTCTTTGCCAAAACGCGAGGTGATGGAATCATTTTTCCAAGCGCTGATGTTCACATCCCACAGGTCAGGCAGTTCGGCGAGCATCGAGACAATCTCTTTGGCTTCGCCGTCGTGCTGCATCCCGTCCGCGCCGAGGAGTTCATCCACCGCAAAGCGGACAGCCACAGCGCAGGTATCGCCGACAGCTTCTTTGGTGTCTTCGATCAACTCGCGGAAGAAGCGTACGCGGTTCTCAAGCGAGCCGCCATATTCATCGGAACGGTCATTGTCTTTGGAAAGCAGATGAAACGCCAGCGTCATGTTGTGCGCGGCGTAGCAGTAGATGATGTCGAAGCCCGCCTTCTTGGCACGGATCGCTGCATTGCGGTGCCACTTGCGGACTTGCTTGAGGTCATCCTTCGTCGCCGCGCGTGCCTGACCGGGTTCGTAGCCGCCTCCGCCTGTGATGCCCATCGAGCGCGGAGCGAATGCCGCGGCACGCGAATATAAATTCGCGGCGTCGTGGCTGTTATAGGTCAGCTCAATGCCAGCCAATGCCCCGTGTTTGTGAACGGCGTCGGTCATCAATTGCCAGGTGGGGATATCGGCATCGTCCCAGATGCGACCTTCGAAGTATGGCGAGAGATCGCTTGTGTGATGGATCTCCGTCTCTTCAGTGCAGACCACGCCCCAGCCACCTTCCGCTTTCATGCCGCGCATGGCTGCCATCCCTTGCGGCATGCGCCAGCCAAAACCATTGCAATGCGGCACTTGATAAAAACGATTCGGCGCGGTGACGGGTCCGATCTTTATTGGCTGAAAAAGAATATCGTAACGAGAGGACATGGGATTTCCGATTTTAGATTTAAGATTAAGAAGTGCCTACAATCTATTCACAATATGGCAGTTTCGAGAAAAGCATTGCTGAATATTCATCCAATACAATGTCTGCTTCAGCAGGGAGCAGCAACATAAGCGTGATGATGGTGTTGGCAGAATCATAGGTAGCCCAGAAATTCGCATCATAATCAATGCCCTGATCTGAAACGCTAAATTCATACAGGCGCAGTCCCCGGTCATTACGGCACTCGTTTTCCAATACGTAACTTTCATAATTCCCAAAAACGATATCCCAGTGCTCGTTGCTGAAATACTTGTTTAAGTCTGGTTCTTCGTAGCCGCAAGGGAAGATCACATTCTCGATAAAAACCACTCCCTCTGCAGAGACCCAATAAACCGCCACTTTATTTTCATAGGTCTCATAACTTTGCTCCCATTCCGGCGCAGAGAAAATATTGCCGGTGTAGCCAAGAGCACGGTCAATATCGGTTTGGGTCGGCTCAGAGGAGATGCATGCCGGGGTGACGGTGGGCAAAACTTCTGCGGTTGCAGTGGGCGGTATGGGAGAAGGTGGGGCGGTGGTTGGCTCTGGCACCGGTGTGGATGTTGACCCGCATGCAGAGAGAAAGAATGTGATGACAAGAATGAACGAAAACTGTTTCATTAGAAACCTCAGTGAGGATGTTTCTTGCGAGTATAGCATGCTGAACAAAAAATGCCCGGTTTCGCCACCGGACATTTTCGCTTCAGACTTCACTCGCGCCTGTTACTCACCATCAAGCGGAGTGTACACCGCGAGGTTTGTATCCAAGAAACATCTTTACGTAGATATTGGAACGAAAGACGATCTGTTCTCCGTTTTCTTTTGCCGTGCTCAAGGCTTGCTTGATGCGTTCCAGCCCGGCTTCGTAGGTCTGTTCATCTAATAATGCCAGTTGAGAAGTGGCATTATGTTTGAGGAAAGGATCATTCAAGATTGCTTCACCAACATGCACATTTTGTATATGTTCAACGACCTGTGAGGTGACAGAATGAAAACCAACCTGTTCCATCCAGGTTAATACTGAACTTCCAGAGGGATATCGCCTCAAATCATTGTCATAGACGTGATCGAAGTAATCGTAAGCATACCAGTTGGAAGAGCCTTCGTGCGGGTCGTGCCCTATCACCGCCAATGCTCCGCCCGGCTTGAGCAGACGGTAAGCTTCAAGGATGAAAGCGCGATGGTCTCCGAAGTGATGGATGGCGTCTACGCAATAAAGAAGGTCAAAGGCGGCAGACCGGTAAGGGAGTTGAGTGCCCAAGCCTCGGCTGAGAAAAAGAGGCGCGGGTTGTCCCTTCGCCTGTTGGAGCATGCCCATAGAATAATCCAGCCCATACATGGCAGCACCGGTCTGATTCAAAAGGTTTAGCCAAAAGCCAGTGCCGCTGCCAACTTCCAAAATGGTTTTGGCGTTTGTTTGCCTGGCGAGTTCAAGGAGCGCCTGCCCGCGTTCCCAGGTTTGAGAGGCAGGGTAGCGTTGATTGTATTGAGATGCGATCTGGTCGTAATTGAGTTTGAGTGAGTTCATGGCATCGTTT
>JBDKJK010000440.1:0-3138 GCA_039796675.1 Chloroflexota bacterium | reverse complement strand
AAAGAACGGCTCTCACGCCTGTCCGTGCGATGGTTTCAAGAATAATATTTGCTGTATCCAGATTTTTTGCAGGGTTTCCCATACTACCAAAACCAATATAAATTGGCTTCGGAGTTGATTTCAAAAACTCAGTCAGTGCCGGGTCGGGTTTCCAATTCGGATGTGGATCCAAAAACCAATACCCAGTGACGGACACATGCTTGGGTAGATCTTCAGACACCGGAAGCACAGAAGGACTGTATCCGCATAAGACAGGTTGTGATCCTTTCAGAAGATCCCAATAGGGACCAATGAGCGGAAGGCGTGCATTTCCATGCCAGTGCTTGCGAACGACGGGCAGAAACACCTGCCAGGATATTTGATGAACTAGCAAATGTGTCAACAAATTTAAGGTCTTGCTTGGGCTGCGCATCATGTTGGACAATATCGCCGGATACGACCGGGTTGGCATTGGGTGCAAACTCGCTGGAATACATGGAATCTTGAGTTGTTTGCCGATGTAATAAATGAATGGCAGGGCGTAGCTATGATAGATGATCGCTTCACTTCCCTGGCAGGCGGCAAAAACATCTTCCATGACCTGCTCCAACATGGGACGGATCACGCGATTGGTGCTTAGAATCAGATGCGGAATCGATTCAGCATCCAGCCAAGATTGGGTCTGGCTGCTTTGTGTAAATTCAAAAGAATCCAACTGGATGGGAAGGAACTCGATCTGATACGTAGCTGCCAGAGCAGCAAAATTTGAGTTTGCTGCAAATCGAACTTGATATCCCTCGTTTTTTAAACCAACGGCTAAAGCAAGATAGGGTTGAACATCTCCCTGTGAGCCGACTGCTAAAATGGTTATACTCATTGAATACAATATACTATAATTTCTCCGGCATAAAATACATCAGTTTTTTCTTCCATACAAGTGGTGGATTAATGCAAGTAGCAAAGGAAATTTTAATTTTCGAGTTAGTTATTTATAAAGGAGCATTGCATCCATGCAGAACCCTAATAAAATTCTGGATCTTTTATATCGATATCAATTTTCCAGAAACCTGGTGTATCAGATATTGCAAGCCAGGGCAACCGATCTGGCAGATAAGGTCCAGCCGTATCTGAAACGAGGCGAACTTATCCTGGATATTGGACCTGCAAGTTGTACCGTCACCGAGACATTGATAAAACGAGACTTTCATATCATCCCATTAGATGTTGAGAATTTCAGTATCGTACCTGGGGTATTGCCAACACTATACGATGGGGACAAAATGCCGTTCAAAGATGATCAGTTTGACACTTCGATCATTCTTTTTGTTCTGCATCACACACCTGACCCTGCCGAAGTTTTAAAAGAAGCAAAACGAGTCTCAAAAAAAATACTTATCTTTGAAGATATTGTTACATCGCCTACCCATAAATCTCTGACGGCTGCGTTCGATAGCCTGATGAATCTTGAGTTTTATGACCAGCCTCATACCAACAAAAGCGATAGTGAATGGCGGATTCTTTTCAATGAGTTGGGTCTTAAGTTAATGGATCAGAAGTACAGTTCTTCTTCCATTGTTATGCGTCATGCTTTGTACGTTCTTGAAAAATAATCATTTTAAGTGTAAATATCTGAAATTATCTTTTGCACGATCTCATTGAGCGGCATTGATATGTCGATCGTAAGCGCATTTGTCGGTTCTTCGAGCGCATCAAATTGACTTTTGAGCATATGCGGCTGCATATAGTGGTCTGCCCGTTTTTTCATGCGAGACCAGATCAGGTCGTAACTCCCTTTGAGATAAACAAGCTGTACGCCATCGGTATTTTTTATAAGCTCCTGACGATAGCGTTCTTTTAAAGCAGAGCAAGCCAGAACACCCGGGCGTTCCGCTTTCAGAGAAGATAAGATCAAATTGTTTAGTGAAGCAAGCCAAGGGGCGCGGTCTGAATCGTCGAGCGGAATCCCATTGGTCATTTTTAAGACATTCTCACGGGGATGAAAATCATCGGCGTCGTAAAAGTTCCATCCCAAATGTTTAGCGAGAGATTTTCCAACGCTAGATTTGCCGCACCCTGAAACACCCATCACAATAAAAAAGCGTACATTCATGTTTCTAACCTATGTTTCTTAAATTTGTTTAGGTGATAAGAAGCTGCTCAATAGCAAAAGTGACAATGTTCTCAATATTTTTTTTCTCAAGTACCGTGTGAGAAATTTGCCCTTCTAGTGCCAGTGCGACGATGCCGTGAACTTGCCCCCAAACGGAAACAGCCATCAGGTCCGCGGGAGCCGTGGGTAAGATGCCAGCATTCTGACAGGTTTGTACAACTTCCACAACCAGCTTGAACGTCTTGCTTGAAATCTCTACAAAGGATGGATAATCCTTTTCTTTTTCCAACACACCAGAGAACATAATCTTGAAAGTATCGGTATTTTTCTCCGCAAAGCGGACATACGCCTTCGCGCCTTCGATGAGTTGCTTTTTGGGATTCTTGGAATAGGGGGATACTGCCGCCTCCAACTCCGCGTAGAGTTGGATGAAGCCTTCGGTGGATATAGCTGCAATGAGCGATTGTTTATCCGGGAAGTGCGCATACGGCGCAGAGTGACTCACGCCTGCGTGCTGTGCCACCTTGCGCAGACTTAATCCGTCCACGCCTTCTTTTGCCAGAATTTCGACTCCGCCTTGGATGAGAGCGTTCTTTAGATCTCCGTGATGATATTTTTTCGGCATGGGGAGATATTAAGCGAAAATCTTGACACCGTCAAGATTGTGACCTAAAATCTGGACACTGTCTAGTTGTGAGGATAAATCCCATGGGAAGTTTTGGCTCTGAAAAGAAATTGATCGTTGAAACCGCGCATGAATTGGTGCGCAAAGGGTTTTTGATGGCAACGGGAGGGAATTTGTCTCTGCGGGTGAAGGGACAAAATGCATTTGCCATCACGCCGTCGAATTACGACTATATGAAGATGACGCCGGAAGATGTTTGCATTTTGGATTTTGACTTGAACCTGCTTGAAAGTCATCTCAAGCCTTCGGTCGAGTCCGCAATGCATGGGGCGGTGTATCAAGTGCGGGGGGATGTGAATGCCATTGTCCACACGCATCAGGTGTACACCAGCGCGTTGACTTTGATTAAGTCACCGATCCCGTC
>JBDKJK010000439.1:0-4894 GCA_039796675.1 Chloroflexota bacterium | reverse complement strand
TAGTCATTCAGCAAGAACCTGAATTGATGGATACGCTGGTCGGCAAATGGCAGGGCAAGTCGCTGGCGGTTTTGCGGCTCACCAAGGCATGGAAGGTGGTGCAGAATGCGCCTTCGCGTTTTCGTTTTCCAGAAGGCGAAACATTTTTGGAATGCCAGATGCGTATTGTAAATGTGCTGGAACGCATCGTCCAAAAGCATAACAAGCCGCAGGATATTGTGGCAGTGGTTTATCATGCTGACCCGATCAAGCTGGCAGTGGCACATTTCCTCGGCATGCCGCTCGATCATTTTCAACGCCTGGGCTGTGATACCGGTTCGTTGACGGCAATCCACACAAGTGAAACCGGTGCACATCTCATCAAATTAAATCAACGCCCACCATTCGATTTTTTGCCAAAAGATAAAAAACGCTCGTAATAAAATACCTCAATTTATTCAAGGGTTTATACAAGACAATTTAGTAAAAGCATCGGAGTATCTTATGGCAAACATAAAGCACCTTGAAATTTACAGGCAAGGAATTAAAGCATGGAATGCATGGCGCAAAAAACACCCTAAAATCAAACCAGACCTTAGCACGCTCTCGTTTAATGGAGTTAATTTAAGCGGCATAAATTTTAGCAATACCTTTCTGGAAAATTCCGACCTTAGAAACGCAACCTTTATCGGCGCAGATTTTAAAAATGCCTACCTTTACAATGTAGATGCGCAGAATGCAGTCTTTGACAAAGCAAACTTAACCGGCGCAATTCTGCAAAGGGCAATTTTCCGAAAGGCTAGGTTACGAACTGCAAAATTAGATTCCGCTATTTTGAACGAATCCAATTTTGAAGAAGCGGATCTGTCGAAAGCATCTCTACAGGGTACCCAAATAAAAGGGGCACAGTTCAATCAAGCTATTCTCAAAAACGCGAATCTTAATCACGCAAATTTGTACACATCGTTCTTCACTGAATGTGATCTTTCTAGTTGCACGTTTGAGAATACAGCCATGGTTGAGGTCGAGATGGCAAATTCCAATTTAACAAGAGCCAACCTTTCAGGGAAAACACTGGCTGGCGCAGTATTTTGGAAAGCAAATCTGACCAATGCCAACTTAAGTAACACAGACTGCCAGATGGTTGAGTTTGCAGAAGCAAACCTAACCAACGCAAACTTGAGTCTCTCCAATTTAGATACGGCAGAATTTCGTGAAGCAAACTTAACCAATGCGGACCTGCATGGGTCAATTATGGCAAACACTTCGTTGTTGAGGGCAACGGTTGAAGGAGCAAATTTCGAACACTGTGAAGTTTACGGCATCTCCGCCTGGGACTTAATCGGGACACCTAAAAACCAAAAAGACTTAATCATCACACCACCCAGCGAACCCGCCATCACCGTAGATGATTTAGAAGTGGCGCAGTTTGTCTACCTTGTTTATAACAACAAAAAAATACGCAATTTCATGAATGCCTTCACAGAGAAAAATGTGTTGATCCTTGGCAGATTTTCCCCGCCGGAACGAAAAATAGTTTTGGATGGGTTGCGCGAAAAACTTCGCGCCTTCGATTTGGTTCCCATCGTTTTTGACTTCGATGCCCCGCAAGACAAAGACTATACCGAAACTGTCCAATCTCTCGCAGGCATGAGCATGTTCGCAATTGTGGATGTGACCAACCCGAAATCAACACCGTTGGAGATGGAAGCCACCGTCAAACAGTTCAAAATTCCTTATCTGCCGATCATCGATACCAGTGCAGATCAACGTCCCTTTGCCATGATGGTAGACCTGCAAAAAAGTTTTCATTGGGTGCTACCCACCTTTGCATATAGGTCGAAGGAAGAGCTATTCAAGAACCTCAAGATTGCCATCGTTGATCGCGCCCTTGAAAAACATAACCAATTACGCGATCAAAAAGCAAAAGAAAACATTCCCATGCTGACCATAGATGATTTATTAAAGAATACAAAAAAAACAAAAAGAAGAAAAAAGTAAAAACAAAGGCGACCCGTTCCGGGTCGCCTTTGTTTTTACTTCCACAATTTCGCCAGCTCATTCAGCGAGTTGTAATACGGCTCAATGCTTGGGATGAAGTGCGCTTCGTTCTTTGCATGCGGACCGACGCCGGATTGTCCCCACACCACGGCTTGACCGCCGGGCGCGAACCGGGCACTGGTGCCGGGCAGTTTCTTACCGATGCGCGGCTCAGACTCGCCTGCATTTTTGACCGCTTCGATGAGAGCTTTCAACGCCGGGTTATTCGGGTCGCAGGCTACGCCGTTTTCCATCACAGAGAATTTAGCTTCCAAACCATTTTCAGCACAATAGGCTTCAACCGCAGAGCGCAGACCGAGGACATCATCTTGCGGAATGGGGCGAATCTCTACACCTAAAATGCCTTCTGCGGCAGTGACGTTATACACGCCAGGCGTACCTACACTGATAAATGGAAATTTGGCTTGAGACTGCCAGCCATCGGCTGCTTTGAGCGTGAGATGCTTGGCAAAAAGTTCGTTCAAGGCAATTCGAGCAGCGATCAGTTTATCGCTCAAATCACCAGAGCCAGCTACACCACTATGCGCCTTTGCTCCGCGGGCAATCACATCAAAGCGCATCACACCGCGATTTTCGATACAGATCTCGCCAAAGAGTTCGTTGCCTTTTTCGCCAGTGCGCTCGCCTGCAATGAATAATGAAGGTGTAAATGGACGTCCATATTGTTCACTCAAGGCAGTTAGGACATGAGGCGTGCCCCATGCTTCGGCTTCGCCATTCTCTTCGTTACCAACTAATAACAAGGCTATATTTGGATAACCGCCAGGGTTATCCCTACGCATGATATCTTTCATCCATACCAGATAGGTTGCAACAACCGTTTTCATGTCTGCTGCGCCGCGCCCGTGGAGATAATCGCCTTCAATGTGCGGAGTGAACTGCAAGTCATCGGGTTCGGGTTCGACCACGTCAAAGTGACCAGTAAGTAAGATCGGAGATTGGGGATTGGTATTTGGTGATTGAGGGAAGGTGGCATAGATTGCAGGATATTTGCCATCAAAGTACTTCACTTCCAAGCCAGCATTGCGGAGGTAATCATCGATCAATGAACTGGCGCGATGGACTTCGTCGAGGCGTTCATCGGGGCAGGCGGTGACAGATGGGATGCGAATCAACTGTTGGGCAAGGTCGAGGATTTCAGCGGTTTTGGTCGGGTAGGAGAGCTCGACCACAGCCTGCAAGCGGGCGCGGTATTGAATGGGCGCATTTGGAATCTGACGCGCGTCTTCGCGTCCGCGTTGGACGTATTCGGCGATTTTAGAGGCATCGGCGCCAAGGGTGTTGTAATCAGCACAGACGCGCTCCGCATCGGCTTTGACCTGGGCTTCATGCTCGTACAAAAATTCCTTGAGCAATTCCATAGGCACTTCGTTGCTTTCGCCAATTTCCATTTTGAGGCGAGCACGAATTTTCTCCGCTGTGTTGCGTCCACCTTCAGACATTTCTACGAGAGGATGCAGATCATTCCACATGCCGAGGGCTTCGGCGAGCGGTTTGATCTCGTTGAGAGTCCATTTGAGGAAGTCACGCACCACAATCGGTTTGCCCGTGAGCGGATTTTCGATCTCGGCTCGCAGACCATGCTTAGCGGCAAGTTCTTCGTTGGCACGAGCACGAGTGATGTCTTCGCTATCATAGCGGAAGCCGCGCGCGAATTTCGAGTCGGCGTAGATCTTCAGCATAAGCAGATAACGGAATGTCATATTGGCAACATCAAGGTCAAGGCTGTGCGCACCTTCGTCCACACGGATTTCCACACGTCCCATCGGCAGGTTGATGCGTGCCATCAGGTTCTGACGTTCGACCTGTCGCGCCATTTCTTCGGGCGGAGTGGATTGACCGGCTGCGAAGAGTCCGCGAGCGTAGAGCGATTCGAGTTGTTCGCTGGTGGTTGAGATGATACGCTCGACCGGCTCGGAGAAACTGCGCGCACGGACGGGCGTCCAGTTGTTGTTGCCAAAGCGTACGCCCCGGCGGACCAGGTCATAGGAGATTTGCAGGTAATCGTTGTAGGAACGGTAAAGATCGGGCAAATCCACTTCGCGCGGATTCGGGAAGGTGAGGTTACGGATGGAGTCAAACTCTGTGAGGATGACGGCAGCGCGTCCGTCTTTGACTTGAGCCTGCATCGGTGTAGATGCACTCGTTGCAATGAAGAGAGAGGCAAAAGCACGTAAGAGCCGTGTGGCAGTGATGTAAAACTCCGACTTGTAGTCATCCAAATGTTTGTCGCCGCGCTCGCTCGGAGAGAGATGCATGAAATCCCAGGCGAAGAGCGGGTCTGGCAATGAGATGTGGGTGTGAATGCCGGTCGTGGCAAGGGTGTCACCATAAAGGTCAACGCATTTTTCGAGATAGCGGCGTTTGGCAAGAGACCAGTTGCCGGGAATGGATTGATGACCAATGTCGGTGAGGAAGAGCAGATTGCCATGCCAATAATGCAGGCGTTCGCCAAAATTCAACCCGGAGCGATGCAGGGCATTCATGAGCGAGGCTTCCATTAGGCGGGCTTCGTAGATCGCACCACGCGGCGTGTAGTATGGACGGGTCGCCCACTCGATCATCCAGTGGAAGACTTCGAGCTGGCTAAACTGTTTCTGCCAGACAGGGATGCATTCGGCACGAAGATAGTCCACAAACGAATGCTGGCTGGGTCCTGCACCTACTGTCAATAACGGACGCAGGTCAGCATCAAGCAGGTTCCATTCTTGTTCAAAGCCAGCAAGACCACCTTGCGGTTTGTCTTTCATGGATTCTTCGAGTGCGAGTTGGTATTTTTCGGCGAATTGTTGGGGCATGAAATAAGTCCTAAGGATAAGATGTGGTTAACAAAGAAAGAGGAAAGAAGAAAGGG
>JBDKJK010000438.1:0-2557 GCA_039796675.1 Chloroflexota bacterium | reverse complement strand
AGGGCTTTTCGTGATTGCCGGCTGCTTGATCCTTGGTTTCCTTGGAGGGCTTCTTGGCAGTTCACTTATGATAGAAGATATCAAACGTTCTTCGGGTGAATCGTTCATCAATCAATCATCTAATGAAGAAGGAAATGTGGCCTTGGTGAAGCGAGCATTGCCCGCGGTCGTCTCGATCAGCATCATGAAAGAGATAATGGTTGGAGCGGCCCCTAGCCCCGATGACTTATTCAATGATTTTTTTGGAATTCCTACCCCGCCTCGGTCCATTCAGGGAACTCCGGGAGAAAAACAAAAAATACGTGTAGGCGGTGGGTCTGGATTTTTTGTGACAGCAGATGGAATGATCGTGACCAATAAACATGTGGTGAATGATTCTTCTGCTGAATTTACGGTCATTACTCAGGATGCGAAGCAATATCCCGCCAAAGTCATCGCCCGCGATCCAGTCCTTGATCTTGCATTTCTGAAGATCGATGGAAGTAATTTTCCGGCTCTTGAATTAGGGGATAGCGATCGAGTGACCATCGGCCAACCAGTCATTGCGATCGGAAACGCCTTAGCGGAATTTCAAAATACCGTGACGCAAGGAATTGTTTCCGGGGTTAATCGTCGTTTGGTGGCAGGGGGGTTACAACAAGCGGAGGTGATCGAGGAGGCGATTCAGACCGATGCGGCCATTAATCCGGGGAATTCCGGGGGGCCATTGATTGATTCACGCGGAAAAGTGATTGGCGTAAATACGGCCATTTCCGAAAATGCCCAATCATTGGGTTTTGCTCTCCCGATTAACGTGGTCAAACAAGCATTAGCCAGCGTCCAGAAAACGGGCCGCATTGTGCGTGCGTGGATCGGGGTGCGCTATGTGCAAATTGACGACGATCTTGTAAAGCGAGACAATTTGGCTTATCAGTACGGCGCTCTAATCGTTCGAGGGAACACCGTCCAAGATCCTGGGGTTGTTCCAAATTCTCCCGCGGCGAAAGCGGGGTTAGCAGAAGGGGACATCATTCTCGAAATGAACGGACAAAAATTGGATCTCCAGCACACGCTATCGGCGGTTATTTCGCGTTACGCTCCCGGTGATACGTTGACTCTCAAGATCGTGCACGACGGAAAAGAAAAAGAGGTCCGCCTTACTCTCGAAGAAAGAAAATAATATATTATGAATCTCACCAAACGGACGAAGATCGTGTGTACGATTGGGCCGGCATCCCATGAACAGGAACAGATGGAAGCCTTGGTTCAGGCGGGAATGAACGTGTGTCGCTTGAATTTTTCTCACGGGACACATGAGGACCATGCGAAGTTGATTCAGAATATTCGTGCGGTGCGTGAGAAGACGAAGGAACCACTCACGATCCTTCAAGATTTGCAGGGGCCAAAGATTCGCGTCGGGGAATTACCGGCAGAGGGTGTCATGCTTGAAGCAGGAAAAGAAGTTATTTTTACGACCGGGGTGGCAACGCTTCCAAAAATCGGTGTGACGTATCCGAACCTCCACCAGGATGTGAAGGCTGGCGAACGATTGTTATTGGATGATGGATTGCTTTCGGTCAAGGTGCTACGTGTAGATGGTCAGGAGGTCGTCTGTGAAGTGATTGATGGGGGAAAGTTGACCTCGCACAAGGGATTAAATTTACCAGAGACCAAGACCTCGATTTCTGCGATGAGCGACAAAGATCGTGAAGACGTGAAATTTGGAGTTGAGCAAAGAGTGGATTGGATCGCTCTTTCGTTTGTTCGTTCTGCGGAGGATATCCGAGAGCTCCGCCACGTGATCAATGATCCTGCGATTCGTGTTTTGGCAAAAATCGAGAAACCGGAGGCGGTCGAGCACATGGATGAAATTATCGCCGAAGTTGACGGCATTATGGTAGCCCGTGGAGACCTTGGAATTGAGATGCCTGCGGAAAAAGTGCCGATTATTCAAAAGCAATTGGTGAAGAAGTCTTTAGCCGCTGGCAAACCCGTCATTGTTGCAACGCAGATGCTTGATTCCATGATTAAGAATCCGCGAGCGACGCGCGCGGAAATTTCTGATATTGCGAATGCGGTGATCGATCATACGGATGCGACGATGTTGTCCGGAGAAACGGCGAGCGGCGCGCACCCATTGCAAGCGGTTGAAACGATGGCGGCAACCATTCGTGAGGTCGAGGCAAGCGGTTTTGATGATTTGCCGCCAGAAATTCCATCCGGAGGTTCAGATGCAGTCGCGATGACAAATCTCGCCGCGATTCTCGCGCGCGAGCACAAAGCAAAAGCGATCTTAGTCGCGACTCTGACGGGAAATGCCGCCCGTTTGGTGAGCTGTCGACGCCCAGAATTGCCGATTTTTGCCGTCACCGCAGATGAGCGGGTCAAACACCAGTTGAATCTTTCATGGGGAGTTTGCCCGTTTGTGATGCCGCAAGCTTCGAACACTGCAGAGCTGATCGATCATGCGTTGGCATATCTCCTTGAACAACAATTGATTCAAAAAGGCGACGACATTATCGTGGTCGCCGGCGAACCCCTCGGCCAATCGGGGCATATTAACCTCGTAGAAAACCGG
>JBDKJK010000437.1:0-5486 GCA_039796675.1 Chloroflexota bacterium | reverse complement strand
GGTCACGAAAGAAGCGTTGATGCTGGGTGGGCTGGGAATGCTCCTTGGCATCCTGCCGGTCATCATGGCGAATCGAACGATCAATATTTCCGGCTTTTCGCATTATGGCTTGCCTGCTTCGCTGGCTGCGGCGGTCTTTATGGCGGCGTTTGTTGAGCTCATTTCCATTCAACGAATCCGTGCGATTGTGTTGTATGTGGTTATTGCGTTTGCGGCACTCTCACATTTTGGGATTGCCACAAATGCAGTGACGGAAGAAACCGCGCTGCAAGATTTTTGGCGGCAGGTGAGTTGGCGTGTGCCCGCGCTTCGCCCCGGTACGACGCTTGTGATTCACTACCCATTGCCTGGCATGGGCGACGGTGGGTTTGCTCTCATGGAAGCCGCGAATGTTATTTATTTCCCTGAATTTACCGGGGAGATTCCTGTGCATTATCCTGTGTCGGGTCTGACGTTGAACAGCGAGAACCTGCCTGGCATTTTAGATGGGACGCAGGTAGTTGAGTCTGGCTATCGCAGCCATACCTATACAATTGATTATTCAAATGTATTGGTATTGAGCCAGCCGACCTTGAATTCTTGTGTGCATGTCATCTATGGTGCTCAACCGTTGATCTCTGAATATGATCCGTTGAATGTGTTGCTGGTTGCGTCGCAGTCGAAGATCGAGAATGTGCTCGTGGAGGCGGAATCTGTTTCGCTGCCCGTTTCCATTTTTGGCGAAGAGACCGAACGCGGCTGGTGCAGTTATTTTCAGGCGGCAGATTTGGCGGCTCAACTTCTGGACTTTGAGCGGGTTGCTGCTCTCGGAGACGAAGCCATCGCCCTGAGCCTTAGCCCCGAAGACCGTGTGGAATGGCTGCCCTTCTTGAAAGCCTACGCCATCACGGGCGATGCAGAGACGTTGAAACAGCTTGCCAAGCGTGTTGTCGGTGAAAAGGCAATTCGTTTGCAGGCGTGTGAGATGTTGAGCGGAATTGAGCAACTGTTGACGGAAGAGGTCAAACAGGTTGTTGATAAAGACTATTGTAAAAATTCAGAGTAAACTTTGTAAAGAATAAGTCCTTTGGGACACGGATAACACGGATTGCACTGAATTTCACGGAAAGTCCATTTGGTCTTTTCCGTGTCGTCCGTGAAATCCGTGTACAAAAAAGGAATTTTGATAGGAGAATTCATGGACTGGAAAAATCAAGTTGTGCTTATCACCGGCGGGACCGGGTCATTCGGCAAGAAGTTCACTAAAATTCTGCTCGAAGAAAAGCAGCCGAAGAAGGTCATCATCTTCAGCCGCGATGAGTTGAAACAGCACGAAATGCAAGTTGGCGGATATAACGATCCGCGCCTGCGCTACTTCATCGGTGATGTGCGCGACCGTGAACGCATGGTGCGTGCCATGCATGGCGTTGATATCGTTGTCCATGCGGCGGCGTTGAAGCAGGTGCCTGCTTGCGAATACAACCCGATGGAAGCCATCAAGACCAATATCATGGGCACGGCGAATGTTGTAGAAGCGGCATTGGATGCAGACGTGAAGAAAGTGCTCACCGTCAGCACCGATAAAGCCGTCAGCCCGGCGAACCTGTATGGAGCCACCAAACTCGCCGCCGAGAAGTTAACGATTCAGAGTAATGCCTATGCCGCGGGTTCAGCGACCCGCTATTCCTGCGTCCGATACGGGAACGTCGTCGGTAGCCGCGGCTCGGTGGTGCCTCTCTTCCTCAAGCTGCGTTCCACGGGCAAAGTCACCATCACCGATGACCGTATGACCCGCTTCTGGCTTTCGTTGGAACAGGGCGTGCGCTTCGTCATCGACAGCATCGAACAGATGGAAGGCGGCGAGGTCTTTGTGCCGAAGATCCCCAGCACCAAAGTGACCGACCTTGCGCGCGCCATTGCCCCCGATGCCGAGTTGAATATCATCGGCATTCGCCCCGGCGAAAAACTGCATGAGATGCTCATCTCTGAAGATGAAGCGCGCCATACCATTGAATTGGATAAGATGTATGTCGTCCAGCCTGCCGAAGCAACCTGGTTCGGATATTCATGGAAAGACAAAGGCAAGACTCTCAAAGAAGGCTTTTCCTATTCGAGCGACAACAACACCGAATGGCTCGATGTGGAAGGTATCAAGAAATACATTGCTCCGTTTGAAGAATTGTTCGCACAGGGAAAGTTGGAAGGATGATGTATAAAAGTACACAAGTAGACTTGTACGCAAGTAATGACTACTTGTCTACTTGTGTACTTGTCTACCTGCTCCTACAAGGAACCAACTCATGAACATCCTACTTACCGGTGTTAGCGGATTACTCGGCATCAACTTCGCACAGGAAATGATGAACGAGCACGAGATTATAGGCGTAGACCGCGGCAAGCTGACCCAAGCGCCTTTCACGGTCATGAAATATGACCTGCTCGAAACAGGCACAGTGGATGCGATCCTCGATCAGTCCCGACCCGACTGGGTGGTGAATTGCGCGGCTCTTGCCGACCTCGACACCTGCGAGAACGACCCCGACCTTGCCAAACGCCTCAACACAGACCTTCCGCGCCAGCTTGCCCGCGCCAGCAGACAACGCAGCATCCCTTTTACACACATTTCCACCGATGCCGTCTTTGATGGTCAAAAAGATGGATTCTATAGTGAAGAAGATGCCCCCAACCCGATCGGGGTGTACGCCAAAACCAAGTTCGACGGCGAATGGGCTGTGCTGACCGAACACCCAAATGCCACTGTGGCGCGAGTCAACTTTTATGGCTGGAGCTTAAGCGGCAGGCGCAGCCTCGCCGAATTCTTTCATAACAATCTCACCCACAACAAAAGCATGAGCGGCTTTACCGACGTCCTCTTTTGCCCGATGTTGGTGAACGACACCATTCGCACCCTTCTGAAAATGTTCAACCGTGGATTGAAAGGGCTCTATCATCTTGTCGGTCCGCAGGCCATGAGCAAGTATCAGTTCGGCGTCGAGATCGCCCGCCGCTTCCACATGCGCGAAAGTGACATTACCCCAAAGTCGGTCAGTTTCGCCGGGCTGCTTGCCAAACGTTCCAACAATCTTTGGCTTTCTACCCGCAAGCTGTCCACAGATTTGGGCACAGATCTCCCCGATTTCTCCACAGGGTTGAACGAGTTTTACACACAATACTCCCAAGGGTATCCACAGAAAATCCGCAGTTATCAACAACTGTAGGATAAAATTTATTTTTCTATTCAAAGTTATCCACAGTTTACCCCCTTTATATTGGCATTTTTCCACAAGATTGGGGCACTTTTTGCCAAAAAATCGCCATTTTGAACGAGGTTATCCACAAGACTCCCCCACTTATCCACAGTTTTTTTAGCGGTTATTCACAAGGAACCCACATGAAAACCCTCCTGCGTCTTGAAGAATTCCTCATGTTCGCTCTTGCCCTCTTTCTCTTTTCTCAATTGGACGCTTCTTGGGGACTCTTCGCCCTCCTTTTCTTTGTTCCTGACTTGAGCATGATCGGCTATTTGATGAATCCCCGCCTCGGTGCCTGGACCTATAACCTGATCCACCACAAAGGAACTGGGATTACTCTGTATGTTTTAGGTTCCCTACTCACCACCCCCTGGCTGATGTTTGCCGGAACCCTGCTCTTTGCCCACTCCAGCTTCGACCGCATCTTCAGCTACGGCTTGAAATACGAAGATGCGTTTCAAAATACACATCTCGGCAGGATCGGAAGATAAAATTGACACACTCTATGAAACCGGAACGACTTGCAAGAGAAATTGTCTATCAAAGCAGGTGGGTGAACCTGTATAAAGACACAGTCCAATTCCCAAACGGCTTTGTCATCGACAAATTTCACCTGCTTGATTTTGAACGTGAAGCCGTGGCAGCAGTCATGGAAAACGCCAATGGCGAAGTGATCTTTGCCCGCATTCCACGCTACACCACTGGCTTGGCAGAATGGGAACTCCCCGCAGGCGGCATGGAACTTGGCGAAGAGATTCTCGAAGCTGCCAAACGCGAACTTCTGGAAGAAACCGGCTGCACTTCTTCCGATCACAAACTGATTTACACGTATTACCCAATGAATGGGAACGCAAATCAGGTCTTTCATATTGTCTTTTGCAAAGCAGGAGAGCTTGTGCAAAACTTTGACCCAAATGAAGTGACTGAAGTCCGCTGGTTTACGAGAGCAGAGATCAAGCAGTTGTTGAAAGAACAGAGAATTAAAGATGGCTTTTCCCTGACCGCGTTGCTTTTATGGCTGCAAAGGTGAACGTTGATTTACTGTAAACTTTTCTTGGTTAACAACCACGCCTAAAAATAGGTGACAGTCACATTTAAGGTGACTGTCACCTCCAAAACTATTGGAGGAACAAATGGAATTCAAAATCAACAACCACACCATCGGCTTGAACCACCCCACCTACTTCATTGCCGATATCGCTGCGAACCACGATGGCGACCTTGAGCGTGCCAAGCTGCTCATCAAACTTGCCAAAGATGCAGGCGCTGATGCGGCGAAGTTCCAGCATTTTCAGGCGCCGAAGATCGTCTCGGATTATGGCTTCACTCACATGAACTCGAAGGTCAGCCATCAATCCACGTGGAAGAAATCCGTGACAGAGGTGTACGCCGCAGCATCTGTCTCCCAAAGTTGGACTCCCATTCTGAAAGAAGAATGTGACAAGGTCGGCATCCATTTCTTCACATCACCCTACGACTATGACTCTATCGAACATGTCGATCCATATATCCCCGCTTTCAAGGCAGGCTCCGGCGAAATTGACTGGATTGAAGCCTTGGTTCATATGGCATCCAAAGGCAAGCCTATGATCATTGCCTGCGGTGCAGCAGATATTGCCGATGTGCAACGTGCCGTACAAGCGATTCTCAAGGTCAATCAACAGTTATGTCTCATGCAGTGCAATACCAATTACACTGCTAACTCCAATAACTATGATCACCTGCATTTGAACACACTCAAAACCTTTGCTGCCATGTACCCTGAGGTTGTGTTGGGCTTGTCTGACCATACCCATGCTCTTGCACCTGTTATTGGTGCCGTAACTCTTGGCGCGCGTATGATCGAGCGTCACTTTACCGACAGCAACGACCGTGAAGGACCTGACCACAAATTTGCCATGAACCCCGAGAACTGGGCAAAGATGGTCGAAGAGACCCGTCTGCTTGAGCGATCATTGGGCAGCTCTGATAAATTCATCGCCGATAACGAACAGGATACCAAAGTCGTTCAGCGCCGCTGTCTGCGGGCTGCTCGCGATATTAAAGCCGGTGAAACCTTCACCCGCGATATGATCGATGTACTGCGTCCCGCCACGATAGGTGCAATCAAGCCACATGAAATTGAAGATGTCATTGGCACGAAGGCGCTGGCGGATATGCCCAAAGGCAAGGAATTGCGCTGGACAGACCTGGGCGCGTAAAGGACGTAATGCGTGATACGTAATTCGCAAATTACGTATCACGCATTACGCACTA
>JBDKJK010000436.1:0-2732 GCA_039796675.1 Chloroflexota bacterium | reverse complement strand
GCAAACATGGCGGGAAAGTGAATCGTCCGCCAACGTCCGCCCTGAATGGCGAGATGTTCGGGAGAGGTGCAGTAACCTGCGTGAAGAATGTTGATTTTCATAATTTATTTTCTCGTCATTGCGAGCGAGCGTTCTTAAGCGAGCGAAGCAATCTCATGACTAGGGTAGGAGATTGCTTCGTCGGGCTACACCTGCACTTGCGTACCGGTGCAAGTGTCACCCTCCTCGCAATGACGAGGAATTTTCCTTCCACCATTTCAAAAATCTCCGTACGCCTTCTTCTACCGAAACCTTGGGCTGATAACCAAGTTCCACCTTCGCAGCGGAGATATCGAGCGTCGTGTTATTCGCCATCATACTAACGGATACGCGTGTGAGCGGCGGCTCGGGGCTGTAGGGAATGAGAGAGTATAGAAACTCAAGCACAGTGGCGGCAGTATTGGCGGTTTTATATGAAACTTTACGCGAGGGATGTGGATAGCCCAACTCGTCGCAGATGCGTTCGATCAACTTCCAAATTTTGACCGGCTCACCGTTGGAGATGCTGTATTTTTTGCCGAGGGTATTTTTTGGCGATTCGGCACATAACAAAAGCGCATCCACCACGTTTTGGATGTAGGTGAGGTCTACTACGTTTTCACCATCACCGAGAATGGGCAGCCTGCCCGATTGCAGGCGCGGAATCAATCTTGGAAAGATGACCGTATCCCCTTCCCCAAAGATCGCCCGCGGACGAATGGACACAACGGCGAGTCCTTGGGCAGAACCTTTGTCCACTTCTTCTTCGGCTAAGAGTTTGGTGTGGGCATAGTTGCTGATCGGTTCGGGCAGCGGGTCTGTTTCTTTTACGCCAACACGCGAAGAATAATTGAAGTAAATGCTGGGCGTGGAAACATAAACAAGGCGGCTCACATTATGGTCCATGCAGGCTTGCACGATGTTGCGGGTGCCAATCACATTGGCTTGGTAGAACTTCTCGAATCCGCCCCAGGGTGAGGGGAACGCCGCGCAGTGAAAGACCAACTCAAAATCAGAGAATGAAGCGCTCACTTCATCCTTTTTAGAAATATCCGCACGCACAACGCGGATGCCGTCCTCTTCCAGTTGATTTAATTTCGCGGGGTTGCGCCCCAGAGCGGTGACTTCCCAGCCCATGCTGTGAAGTCTGTAAGTGAGCGCTCCGCCTAAAAATCCGGTGGCGCCAGTGACGAGGGTTTTCATGGGTTGATTGTATAACAAAAATCCCCCGCCATTGCTGACGGGGGATAAAAGAGCATCATTCTTTAGGCAGCGGCTGTTTCTTCAACAGGCTTCTTCAGAACATAGAGCATACCTGCGGTAACAGCGGTACCAATGAGAATGGAAACGATGTACATGCCGAGGTTATCGACTGCATTGGGGATGGGCAGCACGAAGATGCCGCCGTGAGGTACATGGAGCTGGCAACCGAACGCCATGGAGAGCGCGCCAGCAACACCGGAACCAACCATGATGGAAGGGATGACGCGGAACGGATCGCGGGCGGCGTAGGGGATGGCGCCTTCGGTGATGAAGGAGATGCCAAGGATTGCAGCGGAGGAGGCGGATTCGCGTTCATCTGCGGTGAAGCGATTCTTGAAGAGATAAGCGGCGAGAGCCAAACCGAGCGGAGGGGTCATACCTGCTGCCATAACGGCTGCCATGGGGGCAGTGACCTGGGTGCTGAGCAAACCAACCGAGAAGGTGTAAGCCGCTTTGTTGACGGGACCGCCCATATCGAACGCCATCATCAAGCCGAGGATCAAGCCAAGAATGGCGGCGCTGCCAGCCTGCATTCCGGTCAGGAAGCCGGTGAGGGCTTTGAGCGCGGCGCTGACGGGCACACCAACAACATAGAACATGATCAAGCCGACAACGAGGGAACTGATGAGCGGCAGAATGAGCACAGGCTTAAGACCAGCCAGGTTGCGCGGAAGTTTGATCGCGCCGTTAAGCCACTGGGTGAAGTAACCAGCAAGGAAGCCCGCAATGATACCGCCGAGGAAGCCGGAGCCGGTAACGCCTGCGAGGATACCGCCGATCATACCGGGGGCAAGACCGGGGCGGTCAGCAATGGAGAACGCGATGTAGCCAGCGAGGATGGGAACCATCAGACCAAAGCCGCCCTTGGCGCCAATGGCGAAGATGTTCGCCCAGAAGGTCGTCCAGCCGGTGGCTTCGATGGTGGAGCCATCGAGGGCGAGGGTGGCGTCGTAGGCGTAGATACCACGTGCAGCGAAACCGATGGCGATCAAAAGACCACCCGCCACAACGAACGGGATCATGTACGACACGCCCGTCATCAGGTGCTTGTAAGCGCCTGACAGAGAATTACTGCTATTGCTTGATGTTGACATTTGCTCTCTCCTTGAGAAATTATGAATTAATGGCAGCGGTGATCACACCGGCTCCATCTTTGATAGCCGCATTGCTGGCGGTTTCGTAGATCTTTTTGCCAGTAAAGCGACTTAAATCAACTTTGACATCAGCGGCGATGACGACCAATTCCGCCTCGGCGATCTCGGCATCGGTCAGGCGGTTCTCCACGCCGATCGAGCCTTGGGTTTCCACTTTGATAATGTGACCCAATCTTTTAGCGCCTTTTTCAAGACCTTCGGCAGCCATGTAGGTATGGGCGATCCCTGTAGGGCATGAGGTAATTGCAACAATCTTCATTCATTCTCCTTTCGTCTTTCCATCAATCAGTTTTTCAA
>JBDKJK010000435.1:0-5152 GCA_039796675.1 Chloroflexota bacterium | reverse complement strand
GGTACTCCGCTTGTTCTGATCCACGGCTATCCGTTGGATCATTCAGGTTGGGACGAAATTATTCCCCTGCTTGAAAACGATTTCGACCTCATTCTCCCCGACGTGCGCGGATTTGGCGAATCCGCCGCGGTTGAAACACCATATTCGATGGCAGATCTTGCCGCTGATCTTGCCGCTATTCTAGATTCACTTGGAATCCAGAAAGCAGCTTTCGCAGGGCACTCGATGGGTGGGTATGTGGCGCTTGCTTTTGCCAAGGCGTTTCCAGATCGGGTCAGCGGATTGTCTTTGGTTGCTTCACAGGCTATGGGTGATACACCAGAACGGAAAGACGGCAGATATAAGACTGCCGCTGATATAAATGAAAAAGGTGTTCAGCTCGTCGTGGATGCAATGACAGACAAACTCTCTCCGAGCCAGCATGTGCGTGATTTTGTCCGCCCGTTGATAGGAAAGCAGAGTGCTTTAGGTATAGCAGGGGCACTTAAAGCGATGGCAGAACGTGAGAATCTAATGTCGTTTCTCGCTTCGTTCAACCTTCCGTTGGTCCTTATTCACGGCGATGCGGATGAGTTGATTCCGGTTGACCGGGCACGGGAGATAAAAGCGCTTGTCCTTGAGGCGCATCTGGTGGAATTGCCGGGCGCGGGTCACATGCCGATGCTGGAACAGCCGGAGCGAACTGCGGGAGCGTTGCAACGACTGAAATAAAAAATTGACCGTCCTTCTTTTGAGGGGACGGTCAATTTTTATATAACAGAACCAGTGAGCGGCTAGGAGGGAAGCGGTTGATTAGTCTGGCTGAAGGCTGTTGTTTTTTTTAACTTGGACATATCCAATGCGCCTGTATTGCGGCGCATCAGTTTTTTGATGTTTGCAACCAAGACGCCGCTTGGAACAGGTTTGACGAGGAAGTCATCTGCGCCGACATCGAGAACGCTGGCGACCATGCGTGGGTCGTTGATCGCGGATAGGATGAGGATGGGAACGTTGCTTGTTTGGCGAATCGCCTTGCAAACCTGCCATCCATCGAGCTCGGGCATCATCAAGTCTAGCAGAATCACGTTTGGGTTTTCTTCACGGGCAAGCCTTATACCTTCTGAGCTTATGTTGGTGGTAAGCACTTCGAACCCGAAGGTTTTCAGAAGCATGCCCATTAATTCGGTAATGGCTGTGTCATCATCAATAACGAGGATTTTCGCTGTAGGTGTCATAATTTTTTTCTTTGCTAATTATCACTGATTAATGCATAAGCGCACTTTGCAGTGTGTTTACAGGTTAATCTTGACTTTATGAGATATTCAGCCTTTAAAGTTGCCTTCGCCAAATAGAGAACTATTTTTTGAGTAGACAACCCTCCTTTGCGCCGCAATATAAAAACCTGGTTTTATCTTCGAATTGTCTCGTCTCTAGCCGGGCCGACCCCGATCCACTTCACAGGCACATCTGTTGCATCTTCGATCATCTTCACATACTTCTGTGCATTGACCGGCAACTCTTCAAAAGATTTTGCTTTGCTGATATCTTCATTCCAGCCGGGCACAGTTTGGTAGACACATTCAACTTTATCCAGTCCATATGCATCTACTTCGGGGTAACTCACAGCTTTTCCGTCTATATGGTATCCGGTACATACTTGAAGTTCTCTCAAACCGCTTAGCACATCCAGCTTGGTTAAACAGATCTCGGTCATGCCGCTCAGTTGCACGGCAGTTTTGATGATCTCCAAGTCCAGCCAGCCCACGCGGCGAATGCGCCCTGTGGTGGCTGCCACTTCACCGAACTGTTCATATTCGGCGCTCTTGGTATCAAGAATCTCAGTCGGTAGCGGACCTGCCCCCACACGAGTGGTGTAAGCTTTGGTCACACCGATCACATTATCGATGTACTTGGGCGGAATACCCAACCCAGCCGAAGCCGCCGAAGGAATGGTCGTAGAAGCCGTCACGAATGGATACGTTCCCCAATCGGTATCGAGGAAGGTTCCCATTGCCTGTTCGAGCAAAAAGGTCTTGTTCGTTTTCAAACCATCTTGCACCAACGGGAACAATTCTTTGAGATACGGTTTGACCTTTTCGTAATAGCCGCGATATTGCTCTCGTACTTGCTCAAATTTCAACGCCTCGCCGCCCAATGCAACAATGATCTTATTTTTTAATGTCAACTGTACTTCCAACCGTTGCTCGAACATATCGCTTGCAAAATCTGTCCAGCGAATGCCGTTGTAGCTGACCTTGTCTGCGAACACGGGGCCAATTCCGCGCCGCGTGGTGCCGGTGGCACCTTTGCCTTTGGCTTCTTCATACAAGCCATCTAAAACCTTGTGATACGGCATGATGACATGTGACCGCGGAGAAACCCACAATCGCCCATTCACGTTCACACCTGCCTTGTTGAGCATATCAATTTCTTCGATCAACACTGCCGGGTCGATCACAACTCCGCCGCCGATCAAGCCTGTGGTGTTCTGGGCGAAGATGCCCGAAGGCACCAGATGAATCTTGAAGGTTCCAAACTCATTAATGACCGTATGCCCGGCATTATTCCCGCCGTTGAAGCGTGCCACATAATCCGCACGTTCTGCCAGAAAATCCACTGCCTTGCCTTTGCCCTCATCTCCCCATTGCGAACCGATCACTGCGATAACTGTCATAACATCCTCCAAGATTCGGGATTTTTCCACCCGATGTGTGATTTATTTGATGAAGAACACCGCCTCCTCCTCCGCTCGGGCTTGCCAGCGTTTCAGAGACATGCATCTTGCCGCACGGATTATATATTACCTGTGCCTTTTCCCTTCTTAAAAAAGCACAAATTGTCACTGCCGTGAGTATAATTCGAACGCGAGGAGAACGAAAACCTAATGAGAATTTTGCCCGAAACTGCCCTAACGTATGATGATGTGTTGCTGGTGCCACAGTATTCCAATGTCGATTCACGCCGCGTCCTTTCTACCAAAAGCCCGCTCACAAAAGAAATATACCTTCATTCACCCATTGTCTCTGCCAACATGGACGTAGTTACCGAAAGTGAAATGGCAATCACTATGGCACGCGAAGGTGGCATTGGTATCATTCATCGCTTCATGACCATTGCCGAGCAAACCCGTCAGATCGAGAGGGTGAAGAAAGCCGAATCGTTCGTAGTGGAGAATCCGCTTACGATGAGCGACCAAGCCACAGTTGGCGAAGTGAAGCGCGTCGTCGAAGAGACAGATACCGGCGGCATTTTGATCGTCGATAAAAATGAACGTCTGGTCGGCATCATCACCACCCGCGATCTTTTATTTGAAGATGATGAAACCAAACCCGTCGCCGCAATCATGACCCGCTCTGTGCATAGCGCCCCAACGAACACCACTTTAAAAGACGCCGAACGGTTACTGCACGAACACCGCGTAGAGAAACTACCGCTCGTGGATAAAGATGGCAAGATCACAGGTTTGGTGACCTTGAAAGATATTATGAAGATCACCAAATTCCCAAAAGCCACCAAAGACTCTAAAGGACGTTTGGCGGTTGGCGCGGCAGTGGGCGTGCGCGATAAAGAAATGCGCCGCGTAGAAGCCGCCCTCCAAGCTGGTGCCGATTGTATCGTGGTCGATATTGCGCACGGTGACTCTGAGCTGGAACTGGATATGCTTAAGAACATCCGCAAGAATTTTCCCGAGGCACAGATCATCGGTGGCAATGTTGCAACAGCCGACGGAACCAAACGCCTTATCGATGCTGGTGTGGATTCTGTCAAAGTAGGAGTGGGACCCGGTTCGATCTGTATCACGCGGCAGGTTGCAGGCTCGGGCGTGCCGCAGTTGACGGCGGTGATTGAATGTGCAGGCGCTGCACGTGCAAGTGGTATTCCCATCATCGCAGATGGCGGCATCCGCTTCCCTGGTGATGTTGCTAAAGCTATTGCTGCCGGTGCACAAACGGTGATGATCGGCTCCATGTTGGCTGGCACCGATGAAAGCCCCGGCATGATTATGACCCGTCGTGGGCATCGCTATAAAGCCTCTCGCGGTATGGCATCGCTGGCAGCCAATATTGACCGTAACAAACGCGAAGGTAATGACCTTACCCGCGAAGAAGTGGAAGATTACGTTGCAGAAGGCGTGGAAGCTGCCGTGCCTTATCGTGGCAAGGCGCGTGAGGTGCTTAACCAACTTGTTGGAGGTTTGCAATCGGGCATGAGTTATAGCGGCGCCAAGACTATTGTAGAATTCCAGGACAAAGCCATCTTTGTGCGCATGACCGGCGCAGGTTTGAAAGAGTCGGGTCCACATGATGTGGAAGTGTTAGGATGATTGCATATCTTTTTCAAGTGTGTACGAAAGATATTCAACGGATTATTAACGATTAAACCCGTTCGCCGAGATTTGGGCTAGAATATTTGAGATTACATGATGAAATATATTCTAACGACATACTATGGAAAATAGTTTTATTGAGGAACTAATGAAAATAAAATTCAAGAAACTTACTGGCTGGATTGTAGCCGTCGCATTTTTGGTCGTTTTTGCTTACTCGCCCCTATTTACGTCTGAAGCTGTGCTAGATGCCTTTGCCCGCGAGGACTCCATATTTGAGACCCTTTCCCCTATTTACCTATTTGTTTGTTGTGTATTGTTAGGGATTGCTTGGTGGCGCGAGAAAAAAAACATTGCATCTTATCGGTTTCACTGGGTCTTTCGTTTGAGCTTGCTTGCCTTTGCAATGGTATTTTTTGTAGCTGCTGCAGAAGAAGTCAGTTGGGGGCAGCGCATCTTTGGCATTGAAACCCCTAACCTGATCAAAGATGTAAATGTGCAAAAAGAGATCACACTTCATAACTTGATCCTTTTCCAAGGTGAGGATGCTATTTTGCCGGTTAGTTTCGACCAACTTTCGGCAGTATTTTCGCTTATGTTTGGGTTTGGGTTGCCAATAGGGAACTGGATCTTGAAACGCTTCAAACTTGGGGTAGAAACACTTATGCCTATTATGCCACTAATGGTTGGATGGTTGATGCCATTGAATTATGCATTGCAGAAATTCTTGATGCAATTGTTTCGAAGTTACCCGCAATATTACCTGCACCCTGAAATGCATTTTTCGCAGCCCATTTACGAAATTCGCGAGCATAATTATGCTTTTGCGTTGATGGTCTGCGTGGT
>JBDKJK010000434.1:0-5018 GCA_039796675.1 Chloroflexota bacterium | reverse complement strand
CTTGATCGCCTTGCGGGTCTTGTACCTGAATCCACTGACCTTGTACGCCGATCTTTGCCTTGGCTTTGGTTTTATCTTCCAGGCTGACCAACTCGGTGTTCAACATCATGCGCTTCCAAAGGTAGCCCGTTACTGAAGGGTCTGCCCGCAAAGCCAGATCATCTTCGGCGGCATAGAGAGTTAACTTATCAGCCGGAACGGGCACGGTGGTCTTCTTGGGCGGTTCTGCCGCAGCAATGCTGTAGTTCTCGAACCATAGCACAGCGCTGATTTCGGTTGCCAGTTTGGCACCGTTGTATTTATAGCGGGTAGTTAAGAGTACTTCTTTATCGGGTGCATCACCGCCATATTTGTACGGGTCGTAGATGACATAATCTTCCCCTTTTTTTTCTTTCACTAAAACAAAATGGGTTTGAATGCCTTGCTGTTTGTTCCAATCTACTTGTAAGATCACGGGCTTCCCGGCTGCCACAGCCGCATCGATCAATGCGATCGGAGCGGGCGTTGTTTCGCAGGGCTGCATATCGCGATAAGCACAATTGGGCCACACATACGGCAACACACTCGGAATAAAAAGCGCCCCCTGAAAACCGCCAGCTTTTTTCATTTTATCGTTGACAGTTACAGGGGTCTCGTTATACCCGATGCCATTCAACATCATGGTAACAGAGGTCAGCAAACAGCCCCACTTGCCGATGGTCGTTTCGCCGGAGGTGCCCAGCGAAACATCTTTCCATTGATCGTCGTTCTGATAAAGGTTTTTTGTGACGAACATACAGCCCTTCCTTCTGCAAAGAGATTGGATCGAGAGGTCTGGATAATTTTACTCCATTTCATCCAATGCCGACTCGTCGATTTTTTAAGGTTGGAGGAAGCTCCCGCCTCCACCCGACCTTGAGCCTGCCAGCCCGCCCAAACCTGAGTGTACGCTTTGACGTTAATTACAAAACGCGGGCGCTTCGAAGAATTCCACTTTGGTAATGAACCAATTGTTATTGATCTTTTGAATCGTGATTGTCTGCGGCAATAATTGCGGGTCATTGCTTTGCACCAAAGCGCCATCTGATCGACGATAGAATTGAGTTGCCCACACCTCACAGGTATTTACTTGTATTTCGGTATTGCTAACAATGCGAATATCATCGATATAGCTCTTGTAATAATCAATCGCGGCAATTTCCACCAGTCCCTGCTGGTTAAGCGAATCGATCTCTGATTGCAGCGATTGCAGAACATCTCCAGCCATGATGCTTGCCGCCACAGAAGCGTCACCTTTTTGGTAGGCTTCGATCTGCAATTGGACTGCCCGAGTCAGAAATTCTCCAACTTCTTTAGAAAGCTCCGGCGATACTCCATTTGCCTGATCTGGCAGAAAGGGATTTGTCCCTGCGGCGATCTCTGCGCCGTCTTTTACGCCATCCTTGTCCATATCCGCATCGAGCGGATTCATGCGGTTGACAACTTCCACGCCGTCGCCCAAACCATCTTTATCCGAGTCGGGGTTCTTCGGGTCGGTGCCGGTGATGAGAGTCTCATCGGCATCTGCCAAGCCATCACCATCTGAATCTTGTTTCGGGCTTTGCGGCGGAGTTTCATTTGGCTTGGGCAACTCCGGCGCGGAGGGTGCTTCACTCGCTAACCCATACAGTGATTGAATGCCTGCCACATCATCCTGACCAAGAAAGCGATGTGGTTCACTGTACGATGGATACATCAAAGCATTTCGGTCGTCGCTGTGACCTAGTCCTAGCGCATGACCAATCTCATGGGCAGCGACCGTGAGCAGGTCCACGTTTTGTGAGGCGCTGTTCACCCATCGTTCGGCATCATCAAAATGTAAAAAGACTTGGCGTTCCTCATATGGGTTGGGATACGAAGCATGCGCCAGCACGTCACCAGGTCCATCAAATGGATCGCCGTCACCATGTTCGCCCTCTGCCCAGCCGATGACGATATCTGCATCCTGCCGTGAAGAGGTTTCAGTAAAGGTCAACGACGTTTCAGCTGCCCAAAGCGAAAAGGCTTCACGGATCAATGCTTGCTCGTCATTGCCAGAGATCTTTTGAGTGCCATTAATAAAGTAATAGGTGATATTGGTCTTGCCCCATTTTGCAAGCGCCCGAAACTCCGCCGCTGCGCCGGTTTCATCGGGGTGATTGTCGTAGCGATATCCATCTTCATTTGATGTTGATACGGGCGTTAGGGAAGAGCAGGCGAGCATGAATATAAAACTGATGGATAAGAATTGAATAAATCGTTTCATCGAGTCACTCCAGTAAAGAAAGAAGAGTTCAAAAGATCAAAATCCGCAGCAGATCCACGCGCCTGCTAGCAATTCTTCAGGGATGCCATTTGGCTCACTAAATTGTCGTGCTACGAATTTGCCGCCTTGCATCACATACTCTATATTCTTTCGGTCTGCCAGAGAGCGCAGATCATCAAGCGGATTCTTTTTGACCACGATCAGGTCAGCGAGTTTTCCAGTTTCAAGCGTGCCAAGTTTGGAGTCCCAGCCGAGAGCGCGTGCCGCATTTTTTGTGGAGGCAACAATGCAATCCATGTCTGACATACCCGCTTGCGACATGTAATACAGCTCCAGCGCATTCTCGCCGTGAAAGTTATACGGCGTCGCAGCATCGGTTCCCATCGCAATGGGAACGCCCATCTCATACGCTTTGCGAATCGACTTCATCGCATCTTCCTGTGTCTCTTTGCTCTTCTCCATGATCCAATCAGGGATACCCGGTCGGTCACCATAAATCACGTCAAAGCCAGCTTTCAATGTAGGCACGAGGAAAATCTCCTCTTTTGCCATGCGTTCCATGATGCGCGTATCTTGATTTAAGTAGGTACCATGTTCAATCGTCTTCGCGCCTGCTTCCACCGCATTACGAATGCCTTCGATGCCATGCGCGTGTGCGGCAACGATCTTGCCAACCTTGGCGGCTTCCACCACTGCTGCATGGATTTCTTCCATTTCAAAGGTAGCCGCGCCAGGCTTTTCGCCGGGCGCAAGGACGGCCCCCGTTGCCAGCACTTTGATCAGGTCAGCGCCTGCTTTCAATTGTTCGCGTGCTGCCTTACGCACTTCTTCTACGCCATCGGCTTCGCGATACATGCCGTCATACCATTCGGTGCCGGTTGTGGTGATCGAGAGCAACTTCCCAGCGAGTGACATGCGCGGTGCGGCGAACATGCCTGCTTCCACAGCTTTACGAAGCGAGAATTCCAAATGGTGCCTGCCGCCCACATCACGGATGGTTGTCACTCCCGCCGCCAATGTGTTTTGGGCATGCTTCAACATGATAAGGGTTGACCAACCCCACGGTCCCGCCATGGTGCTATCTGGCAGAGACTCAGCCGCAATATGCACATGGCAGTCGATCAAGCCGGGCATAATTGTATGACCGGTAAGGTCTATCTCGTGTACTTCCTTGCCTTCGGGTGTTTTCCAATCTTCGGTTTTGCCAACAAAGACGAGTGTATCTTCATCAATGACGATCACTCCGCGTTCGATCGGTTTTGCGCCTGTGCCGTCGATCAATGTGGCATTCTTTAAAATATGTAGAGCCATAAGGATACACCTCCAATTTTCATGAATAACAAGCTTGAATCAAAATGCGGCGCAACGCCGCATTATTTACTCAAAAACAATATTACCGGTTCTGATATTGCCTGAACCACCAGTCTTCACTTGGCAAACCGCTGGACTTTACATGCTTAAGCAATTCGTCTATGTCGAAGTAGATGCGGCGCATATCTGAGCGCAGAAAATTTCCCTCTTGCTCAACAATGCAATACTCTGCCCAAGGTAAAAGGCTCGGTGGGTTGCCCGGGCTAAAAGCGAATTTGAACGTATTCCCAACACTACCTGCATTTAGAATCAACTTATCCCCGTATCGCCGGTGCATTTGAATATGAGAATGCCCACCAATGAACACATTGGCTGCCTGTCCCTCTAAACACGCATCTAGGGTTTCGGGTGGGGTGGTCGCAAGGATCAAGTCTGTGGTTGATTTGGGCGAACCATGAAAGGCAAGAAGTTCAACCCCATTTGGGAATCGAACTGGATGAGTAGGTTTAAACGAAGCAAGATATTGCATATCCTCTTTTGAAAGGTGCTCGCATCCCCACAAAAGATCAGGAATCAAATACTCGGTAATTTCATACTGTGCAGATTTTTCAGGCTCCATAATCGCCTGATCATGATTCCCCATGATGGTAACAGCATTCCACGATCTTAACGCATTGAGCACCTCTGCAGGTTGCGGACCCAAGCTGACGGTATCACCCAAACAGATCAATTGGTCGATGTTCTGCTGTTTAATATCAGCAAGAACTGCTTCGAACGCTGTAAAATTACCGTGAATATCTGAAACAAATGCAATGCGCATGATTTTTCTAATTGTACACGACGCTGCCGGATTTTTTAGCAAATTAGAACTTTTGGGTGATGGAAAATCCGCATCTTTCCCGTGCTGGGCTTGGTCTGCCTCATTGAGTTTTCAGCCAGACCGAAGCGTGATCTCCTCTACATGTAACGCTACTTCAAGCGCATCTTCGTAGTGGATGCCCGGAATTTTATATGTGATGACTTCTACCAGAGATGGATTATGAAAATGAGCCTTTTTCGTCTCCGGGTGTGGATAATACACCCAACCTGTGTATTCCACACTTTTAAAGATGACATTGCAACGCGAAAAAGAAAAGGTTTCTGGCGGGTGAAGATCCGTCCACTCGACAAGCGGAAAAGTGAATTCTGGCGCAGACATTTGAAATGTAAGTGGTGCAATGGAGATGTTCAATGTCCCGTTGAAAAATTCATACAAATCTAGCCCAAGAGATTTGAAGTATGGCTTTTGTTTTTCTAGCGAACTGTAGGGATAATCTTTAGAAGGTTGCGAAGCGACTTGATGTCCGCGCATGAGAGTGCCAGGAGTGATTTTGAACATACAGGCAGTATATCAAATGAAAAACTCCCACGTTCAAAGTGGGAGTTTTGAGATGTAGAAAAAACT
>JBDKJK010000433.1:0-2912 GCA_039796675.1 Chloroflexota bacterium | reverse complement strand
CATCACCGATCACAACGCCAGTGCCAATGTACGAGCCGTTCAAAAAGCAGCGGATGGAACTGGGCTGACCGTATTGCCCGGCATGGAAGTCCAATCACGTGAAGATGTCCACTTGCTTTGTATCTTCGCCTCTCTCGCAGACCTCGAAAACTGGCAGCACCAAGTTGACCTTTACCTACCCGACGAATTGAATCCTGCCGATCATCTCGGTGAGCAATTTGTTGTTGATGAAGAAGGTGAGTTCATTCGGTCTGAGCCGCGCCTCTTGCTCACAGCCTCAAACTTCGCTATTGAAGAAATTATTGAACACGTGAACAAATTACATGGCATCGTCATCCCAGCCCATGTAGACCGTACTGCCTATGGCTTGTTCCCCACCCTCGGCTTCCTCGCGGATTGGTGGCACTTCCCTGCTTTGGAAATTTCCCGTCACAGTACCCCCAGTGCCCTACACCAAAAATTCCCATCATCGAAATATTTGCCTCTCATCCAATCAGGCGATGCACATCGGTTAAATGAGTTATTAGGCAGCATGGTTTTTGAGCTAGAAGCTCCAACCCTGAATGAAATCTTAATGGCTTTAGGCAGCACAAATAACCGAAAACCAAAATGTAATCGATTTAATGAATAGATAATTTGCATAGTCATCACATGACATCCTTCATTGACTGATTTGAAGTGTCCCTGTAAACTGTATTTGTGAAAATTATCACAATACTTTATTAAGGCGACTTATGACAACCAAAGCCCTGAAAGACATCCCCGCAAACGACCCACTTAAATCTGAAGATTTGAAGCCTTTGATCGATAAAGCTATTGCCGAGAATAAAGACCGCCCTGGTGCGGTCATGCTTGTGCTGAACGAAGTGCAAGCCAGGATCGGGCACGTCTCCCCTTGCATGCAGGTTTATATCGCCCAGAATTTACATGTCCCACTCGGGCAAGTCCACGGCGTGGTGACGTTCTATTCATTCTTCAAGACCAAACCGCGCGGCAAGCACACCATCAAATTCTGTTTGGGTACAGCTTGCTATGTGGCAGGCACTCCCCAATTGGTGGAGAAAGCCAAGCAGATGTTGAACATTGATCTTGGCGAAACCACCCCCGATGATCAGATCACGCTCGAAGAATGCCGCTGTGTAGGCGCATGCAGCCAGGCACCCGTGGTAGTAGTCAATGAAGAAGTACAAGGCAAGTTGCGCCCGAACAAGTTTCCGCAGGTGTTGAAGAAGGTTCAAGGCTAATCATGCGTGAGATCGCTCTGCATCTTTTGGATATTGCTGAAAACAGCGTCGCGGCGGAAAGCCAAAATATCCGCATGGATGTAGTGGAAGATCTGCAACATGACCTGCTCACTGTTTCCGTCAAAGATGATGGCAGAGGCATGGATGCTGAAACTGCCAAGTATGTGCTTGACCCGTTCTACACCACGCGCACCACACGCAAGGTTGGGCTAGGCATTCCGCTCTTGAAGTTAGCTGCAGAACAGATCGAGGGTGGCTTAAGCCTGGAAACAGAATCCGGCAAAGGCACGCGCATCGAGGCGTCGTTCCGTCATAGTCACATTGACCGGATGCCGCTGGGCGATGTCGGAACCACTTTCCTGACCTTGTTAATTTCATATCCACATATTCATTGGGTATTCAAATATCAAACCACAGCAAAAGACGGCTCGACAAATTTATTCGAGTTGGATGATGAAGAAATCAAATCGGTGCTCGGCGATACCCCATTGACCGAGCCGGATGTTTTGAAAATTCTACGCGGCATGATTGAAGAAGGTATTACCAGCCTCACGCCGCAGACTCAGTATTGAGAGGAGCAAACATGCCAGCTATTAAATCGTTGGAAGAACTGAAGCGCGTTCGTGAAGAAGCGCTTGCCAAAAAACAAATGAAAGCCGCTCCTGGACATATTCAGGTGATCGTCGCGATGGGCACATGCGGAATCGCCGCCGGTGCGCGTGACACGATGAAAAGCATTTTGAATTTCATCGAAGCTGAAAATTTGAGCGGCGTGACCGTTACACAAACTGGATGTATGGGAATGTGCGAGCAAGAGCCGATCGTGCAGGTTGTCGTTGGTGATACAGCCAAAGTGACTTATGGAAAGGTTAATTCAGAAGTTGCCAGCCAGATCATGAAGCAACATGTGCAACATGGAACGCCTTTGAAGGATTATGTTTTGCCAATCTAATTTAAAAACCCTAAAGGTCTTTAAGACCTTTAGGGTTTCGTCTCTGGAGTAAATAATGCCGTTTTATCGATCTCATATTTTAGTATGTGCTGACCCAGAGTGCCTGGCAAAAGGCGCTCATGATGTTGTAGATGCTTTGCAAGATGAACTCGTTGCACAGGGACTTTTAGACGAAATCCAAGTCCTTGAAACCTCACGCATCGGAAGTTGTTCCGATGGTCCTGAAATGATGGTGTACCCCGAGGGCGTGCATTACGTCGGCATGACCGCAGACGATGTGCCGTTTTTGGTGGAAGAACATTTTCTCAAGGGGCGTATTGTTGAGAAGTTCCGCGAAGTTCATAAAGTGATCGTGGATGAAGAGTTAGGTCCGCTGCGCCCGAAGGAAGTGCGTGTGGTGCTGCGCAACTGCGGCGAGATCGACCCGATGAACATCGAAGATTATCTCGCTGTGGATGGCTATCAGGCGCTCGGCAAAGTCATTGTCGAAATGACACCGGAACTGGTCATTGACGAAGTGACCAAATCTGGGCTGCGCGGACGTGGCGGCGCGGGCTTCCCTGCGGGTCGTAAATGGGGACTCACCCGTCAGGTCCCTGGTGACATCAAGTACATGGTCTGCAATGCCGATGAAGGCGACCCCGGTGCGTTCATGAATCGCCGTGTGCTCGAAGGCGACCCGCATTCGGTCATTGAAGGCATGATCATCGGCGCGT
>JBDKJK010000432.1:0-9046 GCA_039796675.1 Chloroflexota bacterium | reverse complement strand
TCCCACCAGGTGACAGTTAAAAAAATGATGATGGGGATAACCAGAAAGCGTAGTAGAAACTCAAAATATGTCATGCACTAATCTCTAATCTTTTTGTGATTTTCATTTTGACACCCGGTCTGGGTTCCAGCGTTGCGCCCATATGCGTGTGAATGGGGTGTTGAGTGAATTCAAAGCTGTAATGTTTGAGTAAACATGCGATAACAAGCCGCGCCTCTGCCTGACCGAACGCCGCACCGATGCAGGCTCGGGGTCCACCGCCAAATGGGACGTAGGAGAACGGTGGTGTTTTGCGTCCGTGGGCGAAGCGTTCGGGGTGGAATTTTTCTGCATTCTCCCAAATGGCTTCGTCGTGGTGGGTGAGGTAGATCGAGTAGAACAGCCGCTCCCCGGCAGGGACGGTCCCTTCGGAGAACTCTAGGTCTTCGGCAATGCGGCGGTTGCCAATGTGAATCGGCGGGTAAAGTCTTAACGCTTCTTTGATGACTTGGTCGAGCAAAGGTGATTTCTCGAGCGTATCTACTTCTTGCACGAGGCGTTGATGCACTTCAGGGTGTTGACCGAGCAAGGCAAAAACCCATGCCAATAAGGCAGTCGATGTATCGTGCCCGGCGATCATCATGGTTAACATTTGGTCACGAATGACTTGGTCGCTGAGTCCGGCATCGATCAGATGTTGTAAAAGATCGTGCTTCTTTTTTTTCGCCTTTCGTCTTTCTTCAATGATGTCAAATAAATACGCATCCAACTGCTTCAACGGTTTACGAAAGCCGGGGCGCGGAATTTTACGCCAGAGGATCCATGTGCCGGGGGAGATGTATTCAATGGCTTTGAGGATGGGCTTCCAGATATGTGGAATATCATCCCAAACATCTTTGCTGAAAAGCGTATCCATGATGATAAGCAGAGCGATCTTGCGGCTCTCGACCAGCATATCCACAACTTCGCCGTCTTGCCATTGGTGAGATACTTTTTCAGTGTGAGTCAAAATCAATGGGGTGTACCCAGGCAAGGTCGAGGGGTGAAGCGCGGGTTCCATCAATCCACGATAGTGATCGTGTTCTTTTCCATCCACGATTAGAACGCCATGTTGAAGTAAATCTGTGACGGGGTCTGTGTTTCGCCAAAGGACTTTATTGCGGTCAGTAACGAGGACTTTGCGATTGGCTTCGGGTCCAAAGACAATGTAAGGGTGAAAGACGCGCATGGGAATCTGAAAAAAGCGCCCGACGTATTTCGCCATGACTTTCAGTGGACCCAGTGGCGAGCCTTCGCGCAGAAAGGCTTGCAGTGCATCTCGCCCGGCTTCAGGCGGTAGTTGTTTTGTCATTTAGCCTTCGATTACATAACATCCCGCTTGGGTGGGATGATCTTCTAGTAGTGCGCCCGCCTTCACTGCACAGATGAGCCACAAGACCAGCCAGTCACCGCCTGCAGAAGCCGTGTGTATCAGCCCGAACCAAAACCAGTTGGCATCACCCGTAATCAGACTGTAAATGACCACGGCTTGCGCCCAAAAACAGCCCAGGTGATGCCATGAATGGCTTCATGAATGATGACCCCAACGATGACGACCAACATAAAGACAAGCAGGTTCCAGGTTACAGATGCATCTTGGTTCGTTTGAATATACTCGAACAAAATAAATTGGATCATAACAACTGGTAATGATAAGAAAAGCACACTCAGGTTGGCACGTTCCATCGAAATGGAAAGGTCGTGTTTCTTGGCTGGCATGAGTGTTTCGGTTTTCATTAATCATCTCCAGAAGCAGCAATTTTGCCCTGAGATTTATGGTCGGGGTCATTTCTCTTGAATCTGTCTACGATCCAAACGCCAAGTGCCACCAACCCTGCCAGAAAAAACGCTATGGCATATTCGATGACTGGGATTCGGATGATGGCATTCATTTGCGACCAGTCTGTATTGAAGACGATGACTGCGGCAATGGCATACCCCAGCCCGATCAGCCAACGTGTTGATCGCGAGAGGTTGAGCCCGTGCATTTGAGTGATGACGAACATAGCCGCGAAACCAAAAGCGAACATCTGCCACAAGTTTGCACCTTGAAAGATGGCAACCAGGGTGCCATGAAAGAACACGGTCACTTCCTGAGTGAGTTTCCACCACTTGTTAACGTGGATGCTAGTCAGGAACAAACTACCTTGTAGCATGAGCAGAAACATGTAGAAAAATCCTGCCAAATGACCCGGCGTGCTCACCATGGGATGGAACCAGAAAGTGTACACGACTGCCCATGCAAACAAATAGCCATGATATTTTTTCGCAAATGAAACCACTCGTTCTGAGAAAGGCGCAGGTTTGCCGAAGAACATGCCACGGCGTTTGTTTTCGATGACGAGAATGACACACAGCATCAAGATGACAGATCCCTGCGATGTGTAAGAAGACATATCCATTGCGAGCGCATCATACCAAAGGTGGGTTTGGATGAAATGCAAAACAATAAAGAATCCATTTACTGCCAGCGCCCAGATGTTTACCAGATGCAAGCCGCTGCTGTATTTCTTAACATTTTTTTGCGCATAATAGATCAGCCCCCACAAGGTTAATTGATGCAGGGTATAAAATCCCCATGCAGTGAGGCGACCCCAAAAGGTATGTTCCAGCAACACCCAATCGTAGAAGATGATCGTCCCATCCCCTGGGTCGATCACGAAGCGATCTAGGAGCGGGTTTGCCAGCCAAATTAACAGGGTAAACACCACCGAAAAAGCAATGCCGCCCCATAATGCAGAATGCGCGTATCGTGGTTGTGCAAATCTCTCTTGGTTCATGGTTTTAGAGCCTCTTTTGAAAATTTGTACGCTTGCAATGTTCTTTCTTTTACGATATCACGATCTACAATCGGTTGCGACGGATACCCCGCAATATTCAAATCATATTCCCAGGGTGCATGAATATGTTTGGCATTTAGCCCGCGTAACTCAGGAACCCATTTACGAATGTAATCTCCGTTTGGGTCAAACTTGGCACTTTGCAACACTGGGTTGAAAATACGAAAATAAGGAGCCGCATCTGTGCCGGTACCAGCCGTCCATTGCCAGCCGCCGTTATTGGGGGCAATATCGCCATCGAGTAGATTCTCCATGAACCAGGCTTCACCCCAACGCCAATCGATCAACAGATCTTTGACGAGAAAAGAAGCGACGATCATGCGGGCACGATTGTGCATCCAGCCTATCTCTTTGAGTTGACGCATCGCCGCATCCACCACCGGGACGCCTGTTTCGCCCCTTTTCCATGCGGCAAACTCTGAAGCTTTATTTCGCCATGGAATATTGGCGAGGGACCGGTTGAAAGCTGTGCGAGCGACATAAGGGAAGTGATACAAGATCTGAATGTAAAACTCACGCCAGATGAGTTCGTTCAGCCAGATATCAGCGCCTTTAGAGTCTGCGTGATGCGTGATGCGTGATGCATGAACTGCCTGACGTAAACCGACCATGCCAAAGCGCAAATATGGGGAGAGGGAGGATGTCCCGTCCAAGTCCATGCGATTTCTATGGTCAGCATAGTTATGGATGCGTTGGTATGCAAATTCTTCGAGTCGGGTGAGGGCTTCTTCTTCGCTGGCAGGGAAGAGCTGATTGGGTGTGAATTCTGGTAACGGTTCGCTCCGAATCTCTGCTGGGGTTTCAATGGTTTTAGGAGCCGAGTGCAGCTTGATGTTTGTAAATTGTGCCTTCCAGGTCTTTGAATAAGGTGTATACACCGTGTAAGGTTTGCCATCCTGTTTGAGGATGGTGTTGGGGTGGTGTACTGTTTGTCCTTGGATCAGCTTAAGGGGCAAGACCTTTTGAATAAGCGCATCGCGTTGACGGGCATAAGGTGTGTAATCCTCTTCGGCATACACGGCTTCGGCTTTTACTTCATTGAATATTTGGCGTAATACGTCTATGGGTTTCCCCTTGCGAATTACGAGATATGAATTGCGTTTTTTCAATTCTCTGTCTAACGACGATAAGCCTTCGTAAAGAAAGTTCAGCCGTCGTGCAGATAAGTGTTTTAGAACCGGGTCGAGGATAAAGACTGGCAGGGTTGCACCCGGCTTGCCCTGAGAAGAGGCGAACGGGTCGAGTGCAGCTTGAAGTGCGGCATTATCTGTGAGTCGTAGGTCGCGGCGTATCCACCAGATGTTGATCATAAAGATTGTGTAATGAGCCTTGTATCGTTATCTAGCCACATCGTTCTCGCGAGGAGATATGAGATAGCAGGTTGATCGTTGATTTTTAGAATGACTTTCCCCAAGCGGCTCAGATCGAGATGCCCTTCGTTGCCTTCCGAGTCTGAGAAGTCTAGTGAGCCATACCCGCGGATTTTGGTGTTGCCAAGCAGAGAAAGTGCCAATTCGCTAATAAGAGTTCCATGAATTTTGGCTTCGTACGCATTCGAAGTGAATACAAAATTTGAAGGAGCTGGCATGCCCAATCCGCGCCAACCAATAGTGGTGCCGAGGATGGTTTCAGAGCCTTGAAATAGATCTCCATTGCTTGTTTCAGCAGAGTAGCTGATCTGATATGCGGGGGAGGTGCTTAGAAGTTTGGCGGCAACAAGTACACCGGTTTTTGGGTCATGCTCACGCACAACTTCACCAACGCGATTGAATCTCGGTTGATAATAGGCGCGTCCAAAAGAGGTGGCAGAGGCTACGGCATAAATGGCGGCAGCTTCAAGGGCTGTGGTTAGATTTTTTTTCTGTAAAGCTTCAGTAGCCTTAACAAGCCATTCCGTTTTGTGCATGCGGCGCACAATATATCCTAGCAGTGTCATACCTTCAGGCGGAAGTTCATAACGAAGGGTATCAATAAGCATGGGCGTCTCTTCTTATGTATTTTCGGTTGCGTAGGTATGCAACCAGGTTTTAATCGGCTCGCCCTGCCCATTAATATGTTCATCTACAGCGTCTGAATAGGCTTTCATAAAATGATGCAGTTCCTGCAGTTGACCTTCATACATATGAAGCAATGATTTCAGCCATTCCATTTCTTCTGAAAGGTGATCGAGGTCACCAAGCTGCAGTGCAGCCGCAATATTGTCTCCTAGAAAGTGAATGCCTGTGCTTAAGTTTTCAGGTGATACCAGCAGCGGCTGAATGCGCTCTTTAATAGAGCTTTCGATCTGACTGCGTTTTGCAACAAAGGCGTGTAAGGCTACAAGGTGTTTTTGCGAAGCCGTTTTGATCTCTCGGGTTGATTTTTTGCCTTTCAAGATGTCTTCCACTTCCTGAACAGATAGTTCGAGCGATCTGCCCAAATAATGCCCAGGAATTTGATTGACCATATTTTCTCGCAAATTAAAGATGCGCCCGCCAAACGCGGTATTTACATGTTGTGTTGTTAAAGCAAGAGCAGCATGTTGCAGATGAGCGGCACTGTTCAAGGTTTGTGCTACCAAAATGACAAGGCTGGCTTTTACCTTGAGCGCGGTCTCTGCGAAGCGGTCACTTGGAACATTAGCGCCTAAATAGATCACATTCATTCCACGCCGCCTCAATAATAGTGAGAGCAACAAAGGCGTAAACGTGTGCCATTCATCCGGCGGGCAGCCAACCAACACAGTGTATGGGCGGGTGGGAGCCGGTGATGCACTGAGGAGTGCATCTAACCTTCGCATGGCTAGTCCTGAAGCAAAATGTTCCTGTTGAACACTGGCGCGGTTCTCATACCAAAGTGAGCCGATCTCCGACATCCCTTTTTGAAGTACTTCAATACAAACAGATTCAACCGGCGAAATGGAGAACGCCTTATTCAGCGCTTGCTCAGCTTGGGTCTCGTTAAAGTTCAAGCAGGCAGCGATCCACTCCACGCGCAGGCTATCAAGCGTACTGTCACCTGCAAAACTGCTACTTTGAGGCACGATCATATTTGTCGAAAACGTTTCAGCCAACGGGTCGGTTCCTGAACCGTTGAGTTCATTCCAGCGATCTACTGCACGCGAAATGGAAAGTCCCTCTGCCTGCCTTGCGATCAGCCATTTGATGGTTTCAATATCGTATTGCGAATACAAACGGTGACCGCCCGCCGTTCGCTGTGGTGTGGGCAAACCATAGCGGCGCTCCCACGCGCGCAGAGTATCTGCGGCGAGACCCGTTTCGCGTAGAACAGCTTTCAAATTAAAGGCAGGCGATTTACTAAGCATGAGGGTTCCTCGTTAAGCTGGGTTTAGAGTGGCTTCAACCACCTTTTGCACAGCTATTGTACCCTTTTCCTTAAGGATTCGCTCAGTGGTTAGGCGAGCCGATAACAACACGATCGGGAGCCCCGTACCCGGGTGTGTGGATGCCCCAGCGAAATACATGTTCTTGTATTGCGCATGGCGATTATGCGGGCGGAGATACCCCACCTGCCAGAAGTTATGACTCAGACCGAATGCGGCGCCTTTTTCAAGGTTAAAGCGCTCTTTCCAAACTTTGGGCTGGTACACGATCTCAAACTTAATATGCTCTTTGAGGTCAGTGATGCCCATTTCTTTTTTGAGGCGGGCAAACACGGTTGCGCGCGCGCGGTTCACCAGTGCGTCCCAATCTTGCTTGCTGCGTTCGCTCAAATGCCCAACCGGGACGAGTACATATAACGTTTCTTGTCCTTCTGGGGCAGCGGCAGGGTCTGTCCGCGCCGGGGCATGGACGTAGAACGAGGGGATTTCAGGCAGGGTATGGTCTTCAAATATCTGGTCGAACGAAGCCTTGTAATCACCGCCTAAAAATACGTTGTGGTGGGCGATCTGCTTATATTGCTTGTCCACGCCCCAGTAGAACATAATGGTGGAGCAGGTGTAGAGTTTTTCATCCAGCTTTTTGGCTTCTCTTGCATCTGGTAAAAGCTCTTTGTAGATATATGGTAAATCTGCATTGCCGACAAAGATATCGGCTGTGTAGGTCTTACCATCAAAGGTTTCTGCGCCGACAACCTTTGAACCTTCAACCTTTAACTTTTTAACCGGGCTGTTGAAAACAAACTTAACTCCCAGCTTTTCAGCAACTTTGGTGAGAGCCTGAATGCCGGCATACATACCTCCCATGGGGTACCAAACGCCTTCAGCCAACTCGGTGTACTGCAAGAGAGAGTAGGTGGCTGGGGCATCGTAAGGGCTAAGCCCTAGATACATATTCTGAAAAGTAAAGGCAGCCTTCAGGCGTTCATCTTTGAAAAAGCGACTGGTATTGGTGTAGTGCTTTTGAAGCGCCTTCAAGTTGAAGATCAACGGCAGGTTCTTCAGGCTGAAATACTCAAAGATATTGAAGAAATTTCGCCCCACAAATTTTTCAAGCGAGATTTTATAGTGTTTTGAACCCTCGGCAATATAGCCAAGAAAACCGGTAAAAGCGGTCTTGTCTACGGCTTCGAGCTGGGTCTGCATTTTGCCAATGTCTGAGGTCAGTTCGAGGCGCAGCCCGTCATCAAAGTGGACTTTGTAGGTGGGGTCAATGCGACGCAGGTCGAGGTGATCGCTCATTTTTTCGCCGATAGAGGCAAAGGTTTCCTCCCAAACTTCGGGCATGAGAAACAGGGTCGGACCAATGTCGAAGCGGTGTCCGTCGCGAATAATCTGGTTACAACGCCCGCCTGGGGTAGATTCCTTTTCAAGAACGGTCACATCATATCCATTTTTTGCAAGGCGAGCGGCAGTGGCAATTCCGCCGATTCCAGCACCAATTACAAGGGCAGTTGGTTTCATGTTTATAAGTCTCCTTTTATTCCGCCTGTATTTTACACGCCGCACAATATTTGTCAAGGTTTTGTTTTTATATCGACAAAACCTTGACAAACTAGATAATTTCAGTAAAATACAAAAAATAAAAAAAGGAGAGACTTATGCAAGCACATGCAAATTGGGAAAGTCAACTATTATCCATGGCAGGGCATATTCCGCACCATACGTCACGTCCATTCTTTTCGTATTGGGCAGGCGACGATTCTTTGCGTATAGCCTACAAAGAAGCAGAAGCCATTACCGCCGCACATAGTAAGTCTTTCCACTTTGCTTCTGGCTTGTTACCCGAAGAAAAACGTGCTGCCGTTCGCGCCCTTTATGCTTTTTGCCGAACCGTAGATGATATTGTGGATGAAGTGGAATTAAAGAAAGATCGCGAATTCGAGTTGGATTACTGGCGCAATATTGTTGAAACCGCCTCCGCCTCAACCGACGACCGGGTTGCCGCTGCCTGGGCAGATACCCTCAGCCGATACCACATCCCGCGCCATTACGCCTTGCAATTGATTGATGGTGTGGCCCGCGATATTTCTCAGAACCGTTACCAAACGTTTGATGACCTTGCTACTTATTGTTATGGGGTTGCTTCAACGGTTGGTTTAATGAGCATGTACATTATCGGCTTTAAAGGACATGAAGCCGTTCCTTATGCCATCAAACTTGGTGTGGCTCTACAAATGACCAATATTCTGCGCGATGTGGGTGAAGACTTCCGCAATGGACGTTTGTATCTGCCGCGTGAAGAATTGATCACCTATGGCATCCGTGAAGAAGATATCGCCGCCGGGCGAGTGAGCGATAATTGGCGGCAATTCATGAAGTTCCAGATCGAGCGTACCCGTCATTTATATGAGGCTTCATGGGAGGGCGTAAAACTTCTCGAAAGAGAAGGTCAACTTGCCATTGGTGCCGCGTCTGTGTTTTATCAAGGTATTTTGGAAGATATCGAAAAGCATGATTATGACGTCTTCAGTCGCCGCGCTTCTTTGAGCACAATGGGAAAAATCGCCAAACTTCCCTCCTTATGGATGAAAATCCTTTCTCTTCAGTAATTGATAATTTGTTTTGTAGCATACAACAAGGCGGAGCAAATTTTGCCCCGCCTTGTTGTGTTATCGCAAATATCATGTGGGCATGGTCTTTTGATATACTTGCTGTATGAAAAAAATTGTTCTTCTTTTTTCTCTTTTAATCATTGGATGCACAAGTGTGCCCACTATAACACCAGACCCGGTCATGGAGACACAAATGGACATTCGTTATCTTGCCTTGGGAGATTCGTATACCATTGGCGAAAGTGTGAAAGAGG
>JBDKJK010000431.1:0-5733 GCA_039796675.1 Chloroflexota bacterium | reverse complement strand
GGTACATGCTGAGCAGGTAGATGCCCATCGTGACGAAGGACACGATGTAGCCAGCGATCATATAGTTATCTGTATTTGCGGGTTCCATTGTTGGCTCCTTTTACATGGATACGTTCAGTTTAAGTTGTTCGACCTTTTCTTCAAGCCTTCCGATGCGGATGCGATGCCACATCAGGTCAATGAAGATAATGGTGAAAGCGGCGAGAGCCACCAGCATGGCGGTGACCATGTCGCCGCTCATGTCGAATCCGCCCTGGGCTTCGGCACTGGCAGTGCCAATAACAACCGGGTGAATGGTGCGGAAGAGGCGGATGACCATGAAGGTGATTGGTGCGCTCAAGCCGCCGAGCAGGGCATACACAGCGCCGAAGCGTGCACGTTTTTCGGGATCTTCAATACCAGCGCGTAACATGAAGTAAGCAATGTAGATCAACTCCGTCACGGCGGCGGTGGTGAGGCGCGGGTCCCACGTCCACCAAGTGTTCCAGGCGGGGCGAGCCCAAATGGAGCCAAGCACAATGGTAATGAAGAAGAACATGGTGCTGACTTCCACGGCGGCAACTTCAAAACGGTCCCACTTCATGTCTTTGGTAACGAGGTAGACGATGCCAGAAACAGCCGCCAGCACAAAGCCGACCAGCCCAACCCAGGCACTGCCCACATGGAAATAGAACACACGTTGAACATTGCCCATCACGGCTTCGGTGGGCGCAAAGACCAGGGCGAAATAGGTGGCGACACCGATCGCGATGACGGAAAGAACATCGAGAATGGTGAGAGCAATTGGTTTGGATTGCATTGGATAAACTCCTTTTTAAATTTTCGATTGCTATTTGTAGATTATGAAATATAAGATGAAGTGTGGGCTGAAAATAAGGATAAAAACGAAGTGTAGATTTTAGAGATTTTGACGGAACGCCTCATTCTAGACTTTGGGCTGGATTCTGACCATTCAGCAGGATTCATGCTGTGAAATTTTAGGTCAGGCAATTACCTATTCCTCCACTACATAATCAAAGATCATAAAGGATGCGGCAATAAAGACCACGTCATAAACGATCAATAGATTAAGCGGAGTGAGGATCTCTTCGAAGGGCAGCCCGGCGACGATCCCGCCGCTGGCTTTGACAGATGCCAGCAAAACAGGCACCGCTACAGGGAACAATAAAATGGGAAGCAAGACATCGCGGGTGCGGGTCTGTACCGACATGGCAGAAAGCAATGTGCCGACGGCAATGTAGCCAATGGACCCAAGCAATAGCACACCCAAAAATTCAGGTTTGAAAATGCGCACCTCGTTGTAGAGCATGGCATACAGCGGCACGACGATGGCTTCGACAATGAGCATGAACGCCAAGTTGCTGATGGCTTTGCCAAAGAAGATCGCAGACCGATCTACAGGTGCAAGCAGGAGCCCGTCCATACAGCCGCGGTCTTTTTCCACTGCCATCGAGCGGTTGAGTCCGAGAGTTCCGGCAAATGCGAAGGTGGTCCACAACACGCCAGCCGTCACCGATTGGCGGACTTTCACATCCAACTCAAGGGCGAAGTTGAAGATGAGGATGACGAGCATGGAGAAGACCAGCATGGCAGACAGCAATTCACGCGAACGGAACTCGGCTGCCAAGTCTTTATGGGCAATTGCCAGCATGGCTTTGAAGAAGGAAGGGGTAGGTTGATTCATGGGCGGGTTCTTTACGTTTTACGCATTACGTAATGCGTGATGCGTAATTCATGCTTCCAATGCTTTCTTATAGAAATCAAGCAGATTTGAATTCTTGAAATCGTCACGGGTGCCAGAAGCGGAGATGACTCCGCGGGTGAGCACATCAAAACGGGTGGCGAGGTCTTCAGCGCGGGCGAGGTCGTGAGAGGTCATCACCACGGTGCGTCCTTTGGCGGCGACGGAGCGCAGGACTTCATCCAACATTTCGGAGGCGTCTTGGTCGAGACCGGTGTAGGGTTCATCGAAGAGTACAACTTCGGGGTCATGCAAGATCGCACGCCCAATAGCGAGCCGCTGTTGCATGCCGCGTGAAAATGTGCGGACGAGGTCGCGGCGGCGATGTTCGAGACCAACCATGTTAAGAACTTCTGTAATGCGTGATGCTTGATTTGCAATGCCATACATGCGCGCATAGAATTGCAAATTCTCTTCGGCGGTCAGGTCGGGGTAGAGCAGGGGCATGTGTGAAACAACGCCTAATCTCGCGCGCACTTTGGCAGATTCATTCGGCAGGGAGTATCCTGCCACTTTGACACTTCCCAAGCTGGGGCGGGAGAGAGAAGCGAGAATCCGCAGGAAAGTGGTCTTGCCTGCGCCGTTCGGTCCGAGTAAGGCAACGAACTCACCAGGCTGCACGCTGAAATCTAATCCTTTGAGGATGGTCTTCAATCCAAATCGTTTGACGAGCTTTTTGACTTCGATCATGGGAGGTCCACTCTGTCATTGCGAGGGCGCTCTTGTTCTCGCCCGAAGCAATCTCTAACTCACTCATGAGATTGCTTCGTCGGGAAGAGCACCCTCCTCGCAATGACGGAAACTAGCCTTTCCTCTTCAATGTTTCGGTTAATTCACTGCGGCGTTTTTTGTAGGCTTCGTCGGCGATCTTTCCGGCGCGGTGCAATTCGTCGAGGGCGATGATGGCATCCATGATGGATTCTGTGTCATCGAATTGGTCATCATCTTCTTCATCCTCGTCGCCTTCCTCTGTCTGTTTCTTCCTATCGCGTAGATACATGAAGACACCAGCAAGGATGAGTGTAATGCCAAGTGCGCCGACGCCGATCAGCACAGTTTGATTCTGGGTGATATCGGGTTCTTTTGCAACTGTTTCCGGTTTCCCTGAAAGGGTGAATTCGAGCGTGCCGTCTTGGGCAATTGGGGCAGCGGTGTAGATATGGAAGTTGGTTCCCTCCAGGTTTTGAATGCCGCCATCTGTAAGCGATGTGCCAGATGCCGTCATGCCTTCAGGAAGGTGAATGGTGATCGTGGCTGCTGCCAGTTGGACAGGCATCTTAATTTGAATTTCTTCTGCGTTTGGAACGGAAGCAAATGCAATTAATCCATACGGGGTTTCAGTGGGCGGCATGGCGAAGGTGTTTTCGATGCCGGTGGAAATGAAGGGGGCGCTGTCGTTCGTGGTTTCATAGCCCATGCCGGTGGAGCCTTCAGGGAAGGTGGCAAAGGCAATGTCTTCTCCTTGAATTGCCTGAACCAGAAGAGTTTTCTCGCTGGTATTGCTAAAGAAGTAGACGGAGTAAATGATCGGCGCTTCACTTGCAAAGTCAAAGTAAATTTGCAGCTCTTCCAGAGTGAGAACATTGTAGTCTTCTGTTGTGGGGTAGAGCACAATGGGTTCCAACGTAAGTTCCGTTGCTCCTGCAGGCGCTACAGTGAATTCTGACTGATAGCTCATGCCGTTGATCTCAACGTCGACGAGATAGATCTGATTTTCGATGACTTCGACATCGTCAAAAGCATACGTTCCATCAGAGTTCACAATGCTGATCTGATTTAGAATTTCTGTAGGACCAGCGCTGGGGTCACTGCCATGGTCGAAGACATGCAAGGTAATCTTCAAGTCAGATGGGAGGTCTTCTCCGCTGCGATTGTCAATTTGACCTTGAATCGTGCTGACGGTAAGCGGCTCTTCCGTCGCCTCTGCTTGGGGCGTGCCTTCGATAGCCGTTCCCTCCGCCGACGGAGTCACGGCTTCAGTGGCGGCGAGAGTCTCGGTGGCTGCAACCGCTACCGGCGCGGGTGGAACCGCGAAGCTCAGGGTGCGGATGTAGGCTGCAACGGCGTAGGCTTCTTCATCACTAAATCCACTTCCGAAAGCAGGGAAGTTTCCATTGCCTTCGCGTACGAGTTTCACAAGATCCGCTTCTGATAATGCCGACATCATTTGTAAATTGGTGAAGGCTTCTGCGCAATCAGTGCAGTTGGTTTCAAAGAGTGTTTTGCCGAGTTCTATTTGTCCGTTCGTGGTGTGCAGGGTGAGTGCATATGTCACAACATCCCAGCGCTCTTGATCGGTTAGGCTGACAAAGGGCGGCATGAATCGTTCAAGCCGACCCTGAGTGACAACGGCATACCAACTCGATGGAGAAGCTTCATTTGCGAATTCAGGCAAGCCAATCGGAATGACCGAGAAGGGCAGGTCTTTACTTTGAGCGCCATCGCCAAGCCCGGTATCGCCGTGGCAGGCGGCACATTTTTCGGCGTAGATGGCTTTGCCATTCTCAACATCTGGGGCTTGCTCTGGGTAAAGCGGACCCAGTGTGGGAACGGGGGTGGGGGGAACGTACCCCGGCGGTGGGGTGACATCGGCTGCGAGAGTTTGGTTACAGGCGGTGAGTAAAAGTGTGCCAAGCGTTAAAAGAAGGATGTGGCGTAATTTCATGATTCCTCGGTGTGGAGATCAGTAATTGGTAAATGGTAATTACCAATCTCCAATTACTATTTACTTTAAAGACTTTCCGCAAGACGGGCAGAAGTTATCAATAGCAAGGACAGGTTTGCCGCAGGAGGGGCAGAACCCGGCAGATTTGCTTTTGTGCTGTTTGCGGCGTGCGGCGATCATGGCTTCGATGTCGTCGTCGCTGAGTTCTGCGGCGGCGGCGGACGAGTCGGCGCGTTTTGAGGCGGCAGCTTTTTCGATGCGTGATTCTGCATTACGTGCCGAAGAAAGGATCGGTTCGAGTTCATCAAGCTGACGCAAAATCTCGGAACCTTTTTTTAGCAATTCGGCGCGTTGTTCGGGGTAATCCTCTGCGGGGATCTTACCGAGTTTGTGGTCGAAATCCAGCTCTTGTAACGAGTTGATGACGCGGTCGCGTTCGGCTTTCAATGCCGAGATTTCATGCATTTCGTTGGTTGATGTTCGGCGTGAGCGTGACATGAACGGCGCATAAAGGTACATGCCGACCAGTACGAGCACTGCCAGTACAAGGAAGAGTGAGCCCAGTTCCATTTATGATCTGCCCCTATTCTGCGTTCGCAATAAATGCTTGGATTTCTTCAATGGATGCGAACGGACCGATCTTGATCTGCCTCAAAACACCTTCGCGGTCGATCAAGTACGTTTCAGGAACACCCATTTGACGATTCAAAATACTAGAGATGGTCGATTGTAAATCTGGCGCGTTGGGAAAACTAATGCCAAATTTTTTCAAATATCCGAAAGCACCTTCAGGCGTATCAACATAATCAACACCCACGAAGACCACATCTCCGCTATCTTTGTATAACTGCCAGGCTTGTTCGAGTTCGGGCGCTTCCTGCTCGCAAGGTTTGCACCACGAAGCCCAGATGTTAATAAGCACGACCTTGCCGCGCAGGTCTGAAAGTTTCATTTCAGAGGTATTGTTATATTCATAACCTTCAAAATACACCAGATCGAAATCAGGCACGGGCTGGCCGATCTCAGCGATGGGGTTGCTGGCGCGGTTCAAGCCAAAGCCTACCAGCACTAGCAGACCAATTAGAAAAACCCAGATGATGATCTGCGCCCCAAGCGATACACCGCGTTTTGGAGTTGTTGTTTCTGTCATTGCATTCTCCATGCCCTCACCCTAACCCTCTCCCGCAGAGAGAGGGTTAGGGTGAGGGAGATTTTTTTATTTTCTATTCTTCAATTCTTCTTCAAGACGTTTAATATACTCATCATCGCTTGACGAAGTTCCCGCTTCTTTTCCCCGCCCTACACCTGCTTCAACAGCCTTGGGCTT
>JBDKJK010000430.1:0-15787 GCA_039796675.1 Chloroflexota bacterium | reverse complement strand
CGAAGTCAGTGTCTTTGCCCGCGTTGCACCGGAACATAAACTGCGCATCGTGCAGGCATTGCAAGAAAAGGGTCATATCGTTTCGATGACCGGTGACGGCGTGAACGATGCGCCCGCCCTGCGCAAAGCAGATATTGGCGTGGCGATGGGAATCACCGGCACAGACGTCTCCAAAGAAGCCTCTGACCTTGTTCTGCTCGATGATAACTTTGCCACCATCGTCGCCGCTGTCAAAGAAGGACGCACGATCTACGACAACATCCGCAAGTTCGTGCGTTTCAGTGTAGCAGGCAACATTGGTAAAGTGTTGGTGATGTTAATCGCTCCGTTTTTGGGCAAGCCATTGCCATTGCTGCCTTTACAATTACTTTGGTTAAATCTCCTCACGGATGGTTTGCTCGGATTGGGTATGGGCGTGGAAAACCCCGAACCCGATACGATGAAGCGCAAACCGTATTCCCCCACCGAAGGTGTGTTCTCACGCGGTGCAGGGACGCAGACCGTCTGGGTCGGTGTGGTGATCGGCGCTCTCGCTCTGGGACTCGGCTCGTGGTACTACTTCACCGACCGCCCCGAATGGCAGACGATGATCTTCACCTCACTGGCATTCATGCAAGTCTTTCAGGCATTGGCATCTCGCTCGGCAAAAGTATCTTTGCTCAAGCAGGGAGTTTTGAGCAATCCCTTACTGGCGGGTATGGCATTGCTAGTGCTGGGCTTACAACTTGCAGTCATCTACATCCCGGTCCTCTCAAACTTCTTTGAGGTCGTTCCGCTCAGCTTATGTGACTTGTCCATTGCAGCAGCGACAGGAGTGATCGTGTTCGTGGTGATGGAAGTGAGCAAGAAGTTTAGTAAGTGAATAGTGAATAGTGAATAGTGAATAGTGAATAGAAGAGAACCCGTCTCGTATGAGATGGGTTCTTGATTTAACCTGTAAGTCCCTTCCATAATTGGAACAAACCAAAGCCGAATAAGACTAAACAGGAAACACCAAGCAAGGCACGGTTCAGTTTTGATCCCAAGTGTGATGCTGCTCCAAAGATGATGATCATCAAAATGAGGCACAAAATAAAGGCAGTATAGAAACCAAGCAACAAGCTGAGCCCATTAAGGGGTGTTTTACTCCAACCTTGCACCAGAATCGGACCCGTGACAAACATCCAAAAGAGATAGGCACCGGGGCTGAGGGCATTCGTCATTGCCGCTTTGAAGATCGTCTGTTGACCCGATAACTCAGGGTGGGCAATAGTTTCATCAAAGTTTCGCCATGATTTGTACGAACCATACGCGAGATATAAAACAAAGAGTCCACCAAGGATGTACATGATACGCTGCGCCCATTCTGGCAGTTGACTGAGCACCAACACGCTCAATAACACAATCGGACCATCACTGATCAACGGCGCAAACGCACCGGGTAGGGCTCGCTTCCAACCGCGGGTTAAGGCTTGAGAAATCAAGAACGTTTGAAACGGTCCGATCTGAGAGGCGGCGGCGAAGCCGAATCCAATACCTTGAATGAGATAGACCCACATAATTATTTGCCAAGTGACTGCTTCACGGCTTCGTACACATCCACAACGCCAAAGCCATAGGCGTTGCTTGGCGTATCGCCACTAAAGCAACCTAGCGAACGATCTCCAGTATAAGGTTGCGCCGTATCAATAATGAGTTGCTCGGTCGCATCAATATCGCCGATCAGCTTGGGTTGAGCAGACCAAATTAACGCCACCACCCCCACTATATGCGGACCCGCCATCGACGTGCCGCTGTTCGAGCCGTAGGAGTTTTCTGGTAAAGACGAAAACACATCCACGCCTGGTGCAACGATATCGGGTTTGATGCGCCCCGAACCATCTATGCTGACCGGTCCGCGGCTGCTGAAATCGGCGAGATTCCCGAATTGGTCAATGGCACCGACAGAGAAAACCGAATCATAAAGAGACAAAGGCGCCTCAACGGTTTCGCAATTCGGTCCGTCATTGCCCGTAGAAACGACCACAAAAATACCGGCATCGCGCAAGTGATTCGCTGCGTAAAGCAAAGCGTTCGGGTCGCAGCCTTCAATATCGGGGCAACCCCATGAATTATTCATCACATGCGCGGCTTGGGTTGGGTCGCCATCTTCAAACGGATCGCCGCCAATTGGGAACGGCGCGAGCATGAATTGCATACAATCCAAATACAAAGCCGGGTTTGCAAGATTGCGGTCGAGGTTCACACAACCGATCCATTGCGCACCGGGTGCCACACCAATGCCATTGCTTCCAAGGATTGAACCCATCGTATGTGTACCATGCCCACCCTCATCGTTCGGGGATGATGTGCCATCCCACGGGTCGAACCAGTTGTAATCGTTGCTACCGTTGTAGCCGCGATATTGTTTTTCAAGCAGTGGATGATTCCCATCCACACCCGAATCTGATTGCCCCACAACAATGTTTTCACCACTCACACCGAACTCTTCCCACACTCTGTCTGCGCCGATGAGTTGAATATTCCAACCTATGTAATCTTCAGGCGGAGCAGATTCAAACCCCGGCGAAGGAGAATCTTCGGGAGCCGCACGCAGGCGCGGGCTGGGAATGACGCGGTCCACTTCGGGGCGGGTCATCAAGAACAGGCGCACGAGAGTCCCGCCCTGCACTTCCATCGCGTTCTCCAAATAATATGGCGTGTATACCACACCAAATGTATCAAGCGTCTCGCGCAAGTCTGCTTGCGTTGTATTCGCATGCTCGGCGAGTCGCATGTACGCTTCGGTCAAACGTTCATCGCGATTCTTGATAGATGCCACATCCGAAATATCTGCCTGATCTTTGAAAATGACGAAGAGACGGTCGCCATAATTGCCGGGGTTACCCCACAGGAAAAAAGTGGCGATGACCATTGCCCACGCTGCGGCAGTTCCCACCCACCCCGCCGCCCGCTTCGCACCGAACCTGGAACCTGATCCCAATACCTGACGCAGAATCAACGCCGCAACACTCACTCCCCACCCGATGAGTAAGGCAATCCCCACGGCTTTGGTCGCAAGCCCGGCAATATCACCGAGCACGATGGTGAGTTCGGTGGGGTCGAAGAATGCCAAGCCCGCGAATGCAATCAAACCCGTTGCCACAGTTGCCGCAGCGCGTGAAGGATACAAGGTTGCAATCGCAAAGCCAAAGGCAGAGACCAACACAATCAATATCAACTGGCTTCCGTCATACCCAAAAGCAGAGGCAATTAACGCAAGTAGCCCACTCATGCCAACGCCATTGAGCAGAACATTCTCCGCATCAGACATCCACACCGCGGCAAGCAAACCAAACGCCAAACCCGCAAACAGACTGAGGATGGCATCACTGGGCGAACCAAACGAACCGTAGATCGTCAACGGCACAACCCCAAACGCAGCAATAAGTAAACCGAAAGGCAGCTCAGTGAAATTCCAAGTCAGTTTATTTCTGCGCATAAAGATGACAATGACAGCAACAATGAGCGCCAGAACGAATTGCAAAATAGAGCCAAGCTGGTCATTGTTTGGTCCGAGTGCGCGCAAAATCAATGCTGGGATTCCAAATAAAGAAGCGGCAAACAGACTCGCGTACCAACCCTTGAAGCGGTCATCGCTGGTAAAGTACCAAAGCAACCCAAATATCAGGCTCATCAAAAATATTTGCACGCCCAAGCCAATCACTCCCGCCCATGCCAATTGCGCAAGGCTCGAAGAAGCAATTGCACTCTGTTCTGTAGACCAGATGATGAAGTTGTATATGAATAAACAAAATGGCATAGGCAAAAGCACAATAAGGAAGAATGCCAATGCGCCATTGCTGCGCTTCTTTTCTACAGCCTGTGTATTTTCAGCCAGTTCCATAATTCACTCCTTGGTAGAGCACTATTCCGCGCCGCCTTCAATACCGGCTTGCACTTCTTCGCTTTCCTTATGAGGCTGAACCTTGAACAACTTAAATCCCCACTGCACAGAAGGACCGATTAAGACGGCATGTACAAGAGTGCCAATACCGGCGGGCCCACCCAAGAGCCAGCCAATGGTCACAACGGTCACTTCAATAATGGCGCGTGCCACACGGATGCTGACGCCAGTCTTGCGATGAATCGCCAGCATCAAGCTATCCCGCGGACCCGCACCAGCATCCACGCCGATGTAGATGGCGCTGGCAAGCCCCATGATCACAATTGCGACTAAGAGCATGGCAATTTGTAACACAAGGTTATTGTTCACTTCAGGAACCAGTGACATACACAGATCTACCCACGGGCCGATGGAGAGGATATTGCCCAATGTACCCCAGCCCATTTGTTCGCGCATTAACACCGCACTGATCAATACGACAAACCCCATAATGACGGTCATTGTACCAACAGTGACATGCAAAATATCAGCAAGTGCCACTTCTAATACCGCCCAGGCACTTGTGCCCAGTTTGCCGCGGATCATCAGGGTGATTGCCAAGCCATATAGAAGAAAGCCGATTTGAATACGCAGAAAATCTAAAGGGAAGGTTTTCCAACGAACAGGTTTGATCATGATGCTCCTTTGAAGGCATCATGATACCATGCCGTTATGAACTCGTCTTCGACACTAAAATAGCAGATATTTAACGAAACGTCCCACTTTTCACAATGGAACATTTCGTTAAAGTATTCACCTAGCTTAATTCACAACTCAGGTCAATCGCCGGGGGAATAAATGGCTGTGTGATTCTTACCTTGTTGCTTTGCCTGATACAGGGCTTTATCTGCCCGGCGGATTAGATCTTCAAAAGAGCGATCTTGTGCAGAGATAATCTCCGCCACGCCCAGACTCAGCGAGACGGATATGGAGGCGATCCCCGCTTTAATATGTATTTCCTCCACACTTTTACGGATACGTTCAGCTGTAATAAAAGCCTGATCAGAATTGGTCTCGGGCAACAGAATGGTAAATTCATCGCCGCCATAACGTGCCAGAATATCTACTTCTCGTATTTGTAAACGAGCCGCATGCGAGATCTGCTTAAGGATCTCATCCCCCAAAGCATGCCCAAAGGTATCATTTGCTGTTTTGAAACCGTCAACATCGAATAAAATGACGGTCAAAGAACGCTGATAACGCTTGCTAGAGGCAAACTCGCGAGTTGCAAGCTCAAAGAAATAACGGCGATTGTATAACTGTGTCAGACCATCTGTTCGCGCCAGCACTTGTTCGTGCTCGAACATTTGTTGCAGTTCCTTATGAGCTGCTTGAAGCGATAGGTTGGTATGACGCAATGCATCTTCTGCCTGCTTACGCCTGGTGATATCGCGAGAGACGCCGATCGCTTCCAACTCAGCCTTTTCATTTAACACAAAAGTGCTTGAGATCTCAACCGTTACAACTGAGCCATCTTTATGCCGTTGCTCCACCTGATCGATCTGTCTGGCAGCCGTCAGATCGCCTGCCAGAAACCGTTGCACACGGTCTGGCGTATGGGCTTGGAGTTCTGCCAGTGAATCGGGCAGAACAAAATCATCTATCGACATATCGATCATTTCCTCTGCTTTATACCCAAGTAAATTCTCGATTGACGGGCTGACGTACTTAAATTTCAGGGTTGTCATATCCAAAACCCAAACAACATCGACAACTCGTTCTGCCAGCAAGCGATATTGCGCTTCTCTTTCTTTTAGATTGGACTCTGCTTCTTTGCGGTCAGTAATATCGATGAGACTGCCTTCATAATACTCAGGTTGCCCCTTATCATTATGAACGATACGGACATAGTCCTCTGCCCAGAAGGTAGACCCATCTTCTCTTGTGTACTCAGATTCAAAAGCAGAAAGTGAACCGCTCTTTGAAATCAACTCTTTAAATTTATCATTGGTAGTGGGGTCACGATAAAAATCCCAGGCTTTCTTCCCCAGCATCGATTGCGCATCAGCAGAGCCGAACATACGCAGCAGAGCCGGGTTCGCATCTCGTATATCTCCTTCAACCGAGGTGCGATACAACCCAATCGGCATATTTTCGAACAACATTCGATATGCTCGCTCAGACCGAATGAGAGCAGATTCGATCTTCTTGCGTTCAGTAATATCACGCGCCACCCAAATGGTCATATCATCACCCATGGAAGAGACCGATGACTCAAACCAAGGAGACTGACCATTGACCACAATTTCATATTCAAGGTGTACCGTTTCACCAATATCAAGTACCCTGGCAATAACATCAAGAAATTCGGTAACCTTCTCTGGTGGGAAAAGGTCTGAGAGATGTTTACCGATCACATCGCCTGGTTGAATATAATATTTTTGAGAATTAGTTGGAGCGATACTGCGATAATACCCTTGCCGGTCAATGACAAGGACCGTATCCTGCATGGATGCGAACAAAGCCCGTAATTCTGCCTCTGAGTTCTTAAGAGCTTCCTGTGCTTTAATCTCTTCCGTAACGTCATTACAAACCAATAGGATCACAAAGCGCCCATCAACATCTTGCACAGCCCGGGCAAATTCTCTCACCCAAAGCAGGCTACCATCCCTACGCTGTTTTCGCGCCTCCAACTGCACCAGTTGATCAGGGTTTTGCAAACAGCTCATGATATGCTGTCTTACTCGTTCACGATCAGCCGAATAAAAGATATTCAGTAACGGTTGCCCGACCAGTTCTTCTGAAGAATATCCCAAATGTTTTTTGCCGTATTGGTTAACAGATAAGATCAAACCATGCTCATCGGCTGTGAAGTACATGGAAGGGTTATCTTCATATAAAACACGATAGCGTTCTTCACTGGTTTGTAAAGCTTCATCTGTTCGTTTGCGGCTAATGGCAAAAGCAACATGATGCGCAATGGCTTGAGCAAGTTGAATTTCGTTTTCAGTAAATTCATGCGGTTGGTTAAAGTAAATCATAAACTTGCCCAGCAACCTGCCCTGATGTATAAGAGGGATGAAACCAAGCGCACTGATTCCTTCTCTTTCAATCGTAGCAGATAAAGCTTTCAGGCTGGCATCCTGCCGAATATCAGAAACCAGAACCGGCTGAGGGTCGAGCGTGTCTTGAGTCCAGGGAGAGTGCCCTTCAGTGATTTTCCGATATTCATCAGATAATCCAAACCAGGCTTTGAAGCGCATAATGCCATCCTCATCGAAGAGAAGAATGGAGACTCGATCTGCTTGCAATGTATCTTGCAGGCTGTCTAAGGCAGTTTTGTATATATCTTCGATCGCCGCTGTTCTGTTGAGGGTTCCTGTTATTTGATATAGGCTGTGCAAATTCCGATTTTGTGTCTTTAAATTTTCTTCCGCTACTTTTATTTTGGTAATGTCGTGTGAGATACACCCAAGGCGGCAACCTGTTTCTGTTGGAATGGAAAACAAACGCTGACGAACATAGATTATCGAGCCATCTGGCCGTTGGAAGGAAACATCTTCTGTCATTTGAAAAGAAGACGAAGCTCCACGTTGAAGGGCACCTTCAATGCCGCTCTTCACTTGTATAAAATATTTTTCTGCATTTGGCTGTTCAGGCATCAGGTCGAATGCCAGTTCCCACAAGAATTTACCAAGAACCTCTTCATACTTGTAACCGCTCAGGTGTTCAAAAGCTGCATTGAATTCAATGATGCGACCGCTTTCATCTGAAAGCGCAATCCCATCTGCAGACTTTTCGATCACATCATGGAATTTTCGTTCACTTTCTTTAAGCGCCTGCGCTGCCTGCTTACGCTCGGTGATATCTCGTCCATTGATAATGATTCCCATAATGGTTGGGTCTTCCATGAGATAGTGACTGACGATCTCAAAATCACGCCATTCACCATTCTTATGTTTCAAACGGTATTCGCCCCGATGAATTTGTCCCGGATTCCCCAATCCGTTCATAAATGTTTCGATGATCTCTGCCAAATCGTCTGGGTGAATCAGGTCAAATGAATTCATCCCGATCAAGTTTCCAGAACCATACCCCAAAAGATGCGCTGCTGATGGGCTTTCATAGCTGATCTTACCTTCTGAATCTACAACCATAATTCCATCAGTTGCATTTTCAATCAGAGCACGATAGTATTTTTCACTCTCGTCAAGTGCTTTTTCCATCTCTTTACGCTCTGTGATGTCCTTAAAATTGATGACAATCGCCTCAACCCCCGGCTCTGCCAGTTGATTGCTAAAGGTGCTTTCAACCCAACGATATGATCCATCTTTATGTTTATAGCGATATTGAAGTGTGGGGACGTACGCTGGGGATTGAAGCAGGTCATTCATCCCTACCAGCACAATATGCATATCATCTGGGTGAATGAACTCGAGAGGGTCATCAAGGTTATAGTCGTCGCCTTCATAATCAAACATAGATCGGACAACCGGGCTGAAATACTTGACTTTGCCGTCTATACCAATCAATGCAATTCCATCTGGGGCATTTTCGATCAGCTTTTTAAAACGCCTCTCTGCCTGCTGTAAAGCCTGTTCTGCTCGTTTGCGTTCTGTAACATCACGAACGACACAAAGCAGGTTGGAATTTTGGTATAAGCCAATGTGCGCTTCAAAATCATGAATTCCGCCCGATAGTTTCAATGAGTATTCAAACAACTGGCTTTCATGAGTCTGAAATACTAGCTCTGCCTTTAGAAAAAACTCTTCAACATATTCTTGAGGGAATACATCTCGTATATTCTTATGTAAAAAGTCTGCCGGTGAAGTGATCAACAGATCATTTTGATTAGCATAGTAGTCAATATAGTTACCGTCCCGTGTAAAAACGAATACCATATCTGGGACGGCATCTAATAATGCCTGATTTCTAGCTTCACTAGCACGAAGCTCTTCTTCCGTCTTTTTCCGTTCGGTAACATCACGTGCGACGGCAATAGCCACCTTTCTTCCAAAATAGGCGCCGGAAGTGATGCGCACATCTTTAGGAAACACCGTGCCATCTTTCTTGATCCCCCAAAATTCAAACTCGACCGGCTGCCCATCTAAAGCTTGCTGTAAATACCCAAGGACTTTTTGTAAATCGTTCTTACCAGGAGCCGAGAGAAATTCAGGTGTACGCCCAATAAAATATTTACGCGGGTACCCATACATTTTTTCCGCGCCTACATTTACGTCCAGAAAGACTCCATTTTCATCTTGTATATAAATGGTTTCAGTTACGCTATTGAAAATACCTTCAAATGTAGATTGCGAAACCCGCAACGCCTCTTCTGCCTCGCTGCGTGCAGTCAATTCATCTTGTAACTTTTGGGTAAGCCGCACATTGTATAACCCGGCAGCAATATGCCCTGCAAAAGAATCCATGGCAGGCAGGTCAGATTCACTTAAGAATGAACCATTGACCTTTAATAACCCCAATACTTCATCCTCCACACGCAATGGAGCAAGAATTCCCTGACGCAGGTTAAAAACGGACATCAACGGACCAATAAAGGGATGTACCGCCTTGGGCAGAATTTCTGCCATCGCTTCAAAAATCGAATCGACAAATATCGCTGTACCGCTATGCAGCGTCCGCTTATAGATGCCATCATCGATAAGCGGCAGGCGATACCCCTGCAGGGTTAACCCGGTCAGTTTTTCAGCTTTACGGATCAAGGTTGGAGAATAGGAAGTAAAAACGATCGAAAGCGATTGGCGATCTTCTGTGAGCAAAAGTAAAGTAACTTCCCCGCCTAATCCATTGATCTCTCTGCCAACAGCAAGGTAAAAATCTTCTGAGGTACGCGCGCGTTGAATTGCTTGAGCAGCTCGGCTGAGTGAAAGTAAAAGAAAACGCTCATGGTTTTGCTCCCCTACCGATGTCTTTTTCTTAGACTGCATGGATTCGTTAGAAACCATCCGGCATCCTCTCGAATTCGCCTTTACCGTACCTTAATTCAAAGGACGGCAAACAAAGCCAGATACGCTGACTTTGCAGAATCAATGTTAAGTTTTTTACACAAGGCAATGCGCGGCAAGAAAAAAATAAGAGCTGCAAATAAGAAAGCCTACGTGTTAACGCTACTATAAATTGTCTTTTACTCCGAGTCAAGCATTTGATGCCAATTCTTCAGCTATTGTCTAAATGATTGCATAATCCGGCTTTTTCAGTCTTGTTTTCAATTCTGTCTTAAGCCGAGCACTTTTTACCCCACCCAAGTCGATCTTCTTCGCATCGATCATACCTGCAAAACGGGTCAAGCCATTCGCCAGTGCTTCAATAAAAATAGCATCCTTTGGGGCATCGTCTTCAAGCCAGAAGCCAAGGATATGCAAAGTATGGGTCGTTCTATCCAACTTCGGGTCAAGGCGCGCCACGAGATCATCTCCATACAAGATCGGCAGCGTGTAATAACCCCACTGGCGTTGATGCGCAGGCTTGTACACCTCCCACACGTATTCAAAATCGAACACCTTTTTTGCACGACCACGGGCGCTAACAATCTCCAACGGTGCGAGTAAAGTAACCTCTTCAGATGTGGTCGTCGCTTTGGGCTTCCACGCCTTCGGGATGCGCCCCGCCTCAAGTGCCGACAAGTGGGCTTGGTCGCTGTTTAAGATGAGGAAGTTTTCGCTGAAGCCTTCCACCCGCACCCGTGAGAGATCACCTTTCTCAATGAGTCTTTCAATCTGGGCTTTGGCTTCCTTCGCCTCCACCTTGCGCTGGATGTAGTAACGCAGGTCGGTTTTGAGCGAGTTTTCACGTGCCATGCCATGAAAGGCAATATGTTTTTTGATGAAGAACTCTTCAGTGTCTTGCACAGATGCAGCGTAATCAAATTCTTTTGGCACTACCCGTTCGCGCAGATCGTAGATACGGTCGAAACCTTTGCGATGCGTGATCATCACCTGACCTGTAAGCCAAAGATAGAACAACGTCACTGAAGTTTCTTTACGACCACGATAGCTCCATGCTTTGACGGCGTCGCCTTCCATATCACGATTTCCCAGCGGACCTTTCTCGCGCAGTTCGTCCAACACGAACTTAACCACTTCCTTGGGCGGGTGTGTGAATGCCTCCCAACGCATGCCCTTTTCAGCACGGCGCTTCATATGCAATTGCCAGTAAGGGAATTCGCTCATGGGGTACATCATCAGCCAGCCGCCATAATCGAAGGCTTTGCGTTTTTCGTATGCCATTTTATAAAGCAGGTCGGGTTTGTAATCTAACACACGCCCATACATGGCAATATCTTGACTGCGGGCAACCATCACAAGTGGGTCAAGCTGCAACGCCTGCATCTGGCGCAAAGCGGATTCGGTGCCAGAAAGGCTCGAGTAACGGCGACCAGGCCAAAGTCCTTGTGAGCCGAGTAAAAATCTGCGGTAGGTTTGTTTTGAGATGGAGTCCATGTTTAAGGTTTGAAAGTTTACAGGTTATAAAGTTGAGATTAAAAAACCGAGGCATTACACCTCGGTCATTTGTCTGCGGTCGGCGGTCAATCAGTCATCGCCTAACGAAGAGATGGCGCGCAATAAACCAAAGACCAGCACGCCAAGTTTGATGCCTTCGCCTGCGGTAATGGCGGTCTCGCTTTCGTTCTTTTCAGCGCGGCGGTTAAGAAGCATGGCAGCAACCAACCCAATGATCGCACCGACCAACGCCCCGCCCAAAAGTAACTTACTATTTTTCATGGTGTCATCCTTTCAAAAAAGGCTTTCATAGATTGAAGCAACCCATCGAGTGCAACAATGGGTTTGACGAGCATATCTGCCCCGCGAATGATGTAGCCGTGAGCGATAAAAACATAATCTTGTGCGATGCCAGTGTAATATGGCAATGCATTGAGCAAACGCGCCATGCCGTAGATCAACCCGCCGAGAATCGCGAGCACGACCAGCCCGCCGATGAGCATGGGAATGATGACCCAGATGGTGGAGATGGCTGCCCAACGCCCCACATCGCCGCCCTGATAAAAAGTGGCGTAACTAACCCACACTACGATACCGACCAAGACCAAGGCGCTCAAGGCCACCGGTAAGATGATCTTCTGCATGACCTGTTTACGATGCTTAAGGTAGGAGTAATGCGAAGGCGTTTTTTTGAGTCTTTCTGCAAGTTCGGGGAGTTTGGTGCTCATAGGGATATTTTAGCATAAATGATTTTTCTTTTCTCAACCATGCACCCTCTTTGCTTATCTCCATTTTCAGTTTTCAATGAACCTCTTGACTAAAAAGAGCCGAGGTCTTGAAAGACCTCGGCTCTTTTCCTATCCTTTCGCTTCGCTACTATCACCGCCCCCGCCTCTTGTGGGGGTGACCAACTTCTTGAGCAAGTCGTACCAGAACGATGAACCTTGCGATACTGCTACAGCCGTCAGCCCAAGCCCGATGATCTTTAATATAATGAACAAAGTCCATTCGTTGAAGGAGCCCGTCTGTGGCAGGTCGGTTTGCCACCAGCCGATCTTGACGATATTCAAGTCTAGCAGTTGTTGGATGAGCGAATCAATATCTTCATTGGCAACGTTATCCTGTTGAACGACCATAGTCGCCTGGGCGACAGCGATAGCGCGTATCCCTGCGTTCGACCAGAGGGTTTGTGCCAGTTGAATGCTATCGGTGCCAAGCAGGAAGGTTAACAACATGGAGAGGACAATGACGAAGCTGCGTGCATTCGAGCGGAAGGTGGCAGAAGCTTGATCCATGACTCCGGCGAAGTACATGGAGGTTCTCTTGCGCAGTTCTTCGATATTCGTCACACCCTGACCCACCCATTTAAGCATTGCCTGCTTGCCTTCAGAATCTGGGAAGGCTGTAATGAGCTGTTTGAGTTCATCCAATTCAAATTCTTTTGAAGCTGTCAGCCCGACGAAGTCAAAGTATGAATCCACAAGAGTGGCAGCGGGAATTTTTTCCAATTTCTTCGGCTCGGTGGCAGAGGTGGCGAAACCAAGCAAGCCTTTATAACGAATGGGGCGAAGAGCCTGTAACTGGGGTAGTTTTACGAACTCGCCGACATGTTTGTCGCCTACGATCTTCATCAGATGCCGCTCAAGCGATTTGCCGCGAGTTTCGAAAGCTTCGTTGATCCATTGGGTAATCAAGGAAACGATCGAGCCGAGCACATAATATACAAAGATCAAACCAATAACCACTTCAAGCGCTTGTGAAATCGACATACTTTTCTCCTTTGAAATTCACTAATGTTTGTTGTTTTCCAATTTCTCAAGCCATTCCAGCGGCTTGCCCCAGCGGACGCGTTCACGAACACCTGTCTGCTTTCTTCTAGGCTTGTCCCATTTTGGTCCTGGCGGACCGGACTCTTCGCTCAACAAGCTTTTAACTCCCCATAATCCTTTATATTGTACCCATCCCGGCTCGGAATTCAAGAGGATGCAATCCCATTCTTTTACCTCAGGGCGGGTGACCGAACGCTCAGACATGATTCGCTTCAAATAGCCGGAAGATCGAAGCCTAGGCTCTCTTAAGATCGAGCCTTGATACCCAATTCTCAATCCGTCGCCGGTGGCGATCTCCATCGGAAGACGCACGAGGTAATGATCGGTCTCATCGCGTAGATCATCAAAAGCGTGTTCTTCGAACAAATGTTGAGAGTTTTCACGCATTTCTTCCAAGGCGATATGCCGTGCCTTTTGGTTCGGGTTAAATAAAAGGAAAAGGTAGTGGATCCAGCCGTCGCACCAAAAGAGGAGGTGCTGGGCGCGCCCAGGTTTGTACATCGCTGGTGAGCGAATCACATCTGGCTTGCTATAGTTGGCATGCGACCCAAGCGCTGTGTAGATGATAGGGTGCATGGTGCTTTTTCCATCTTTATCAAAGGCTTTGATGGTCGTTTCCCATGGCTCGATGTTCCCTGCCCCATGTTGGGAGAGCAAGACCGCATATGGCTCATCTTTCTTCAGATAAATGGCGACCATCTCCCAATCGCCTTCGTGGTGATTGAATCCGTTCGCCGCCAGGCGCCAGTCGTTGAAGGCATAGAAATAATGATATTGCAGAACCGTCCACAAATTTCCTTCTTCATCTTTTTCGCGTATAACACGCCCATAATAAACAGGAGTGTTATGTTCTTTTAATAACTCAGCATAGAGCAAACCCGCCTGCCAGGCGATCTTCTCTGTGGCTTGAGAGAGCATATCCATGATCAGACCCCAGCCTTCGGGCAGGATCCTTTCGACGATAAGTTTCAAGGTGCGCATGAGAAGATAAAACAGCAGCAGGATATAGATCGGCAGGAGGATGAAATATTCGACAGCAATGCTGATGCCAGGAATCGGTTTGAAGAACAACCAAACCGGTGCAATACCCAAGATAAGGAATGCAAGTACTGCCAAAATCACAGGGATGATGCGCAAACGAATCGGAGATGCCAGCATGAAGAGTGCAAGGGCTGCAGAAAGCGATGCCCCCACTGCAATCTCCACCCCTACCCAACCAAGCGAGAACCAACCAATCAGCAGACCAAGTGCAGACCCGATCCATAGCCAGATCCAGGCATCAAAGTCGTTCAATGGCTTATTTACGAAGCGCAAAAAAAATTCGTGGCTTTCCAGCCTGCCGATCTTTTCAACCAGCGGTTCATTTAAGTGACCGATCAATTCTGCCGCTCCAATCGGTCCGCTGGGGAAAAGGGTACATTTTTCAAGGTATGGCTCTACCGCCATTGGGAAATAGCGCTCGCTTTTTGCAAAGCGTAGAACCGGCTCATATGTTTTCAACAATTCAAGGTCTTCCATGAAACCTCTATGGTGTTCAGGCAGGTATGGGGTTTGGCAATTACAATCTATCCTTGATTTTAATGCCAATCTTGAAGTTATCGTTTGTTCAGTACGGCAGGTGATTTAGCAAGAGGGCTAATGAAAAAAGAGACACATTGTGCTGTGTCTCTTTTTTCATTTCTTTAGGTATATGCCATCTGCTCGACCGGCACACGCTCACGTTTGCGCTGCTGGCGTTTGATGATGCGCTCGGCTGCAACCCGGGTTTGGCGGTGCTGTGCGTTTTTGACGATCAGCTTCATGAATTTGGTGTGATCCGTCACTGGGTCATTCAGTAAGGAGAAATCAGCAGACCCCGGCTCATGCGGAGGGTAGAAGATGCCGCAATTGGGGTTGATCTCAAGCATATGGATCGTTCCATCCGCATCCATACGATAGTCACAACGGGCATATCCGTTCCCGCCTAATTCCTTGAAAACGCGGATGGTCTGTTCGCGTAAGGTCTTATTGATGCGTGGGTCAGTGACCACCGCGACCGACATCTTTTCATAATCGACCCATTTCATGTCGTAATGTTTGAAAGACTCACCATCTGGGAAGATGAATTCAACTGGAAGGAATGTGAGGGGCTTATCAGGGTTGGCAGTATTCTCCGCGACCAAACAGGTAAACTCGCGTCCTTCAATGAACTCTTCGATCAATGCGCGTCCGAACTCGGCAATGGAAGCTTTCAACTGCTCACGTAATTCTTCAACATTCATCACGCGCGAGTTACGGCGAATACCCACACTGGCATATCCATGCGGCGGTTTAACAAGCATGGGAAACTTAAGTCGCTTTGCGATTTTCTCTGCATCTTCCACCCGGCTGGCAAATGCCCAACTCGGCGTAGGTACAGAAACACGCCTTGCAGCATTCTTCATTTCGTCGCGAGTGGGGTCAAAGAATTTTGAATCAGCACCAGTGAATGCAGCATTGTACTTTTCCATAGCCTTGACCAAAGCGATCCCGGAAAGGGCATCGTCAGGGGTGCCGTCGCAAAGGTTAACGAAGACATCCACACCTTCATCCATTAACTGTTTGATCTGTTTTTCAACTTCAGTGGGTTCTACATGATGCTGCTTCCAACGATATCCATTCATATATGGTGCAGG
>JBDKJK010000429.1:0-5007 GCA_039796675.1 Chloroflexota bacterium | reverse complement strand
TCCTAATCATATTGCGGATGGATTGAACATGAAAGCCTAAAGTTTTGGCGGCTTCGTCAGTAGACATATAATCTGCAAGATCTGGCATTCCAGTTCGAGGCTTTCCAAAAATAGGTGATAGGTTCATCGGCGGTTATTCTCCATGTGGATTACTACCATCTGGTTTAATAACCGCCGATGAAAAAGGTGGGCGCTGAGGGACTCGAACCCCCGACACCCTCGGTGTAAACGAGGTGCTCTAACCAACTGAGCTAAGCACCCAACGAGCCGCATTATAGCACGTGATTACAAAATTGCAGGAAACAAATTTTCAGCCGCGATGGGTATAATGGAATCATAAAAATAGGAGATCACTCATGAGCGACCCCAAACCTCTCAACTGGACAGATACCCCCGGCATAGGCTATTCAGTCGTCCGACGCGGCGATGGTGGCATGACCCTTACGTTTAGCGACCTTTCTGATGCAACGATGGCACACTGGCATCAATTTGCCCTTGACCATCTCCTTGGCGCAGACCGCCGTACCCGCAATTTGTATGATCTGCGATCTGTAAAAGACATTCCTGAAAAGGCGGTTCGCATGGCAGTGGAAGCCAATAGTGACCCTTCTGCCCGGAATATCCGTGTGGCGGTGGTGGTGGCAAGTGAATCTGTTGCTGATGGAATCCGCAAGGTGGCGGCATTGGCAGACACTGAGTCTGCGGCGGCGATGAAAATTTTCACCGATATCAACGAAGCCGAAGCCTGGCTGGCTCGTCCGTTGGATCAGATTGCGTAAGACGTGATTCGTAATCCGTAACGCGTAATGAAATCCAAAACACTTCAGATCGGGAGTTTTACATTCGATTGGGGTTCCCGCACCTATGTGATGGGAATCTTGAATGTGACTCCCGATTCGTTTTCTGGGGATGGCATCATCGCCAAAGGGGATGTGGTCAAATCGGCGGTGGAGCAGGCACGCGAATTCACCTTATACGGTGCGGATATTCTCGATGTAGGCGGCGAGTCCACGCGCCCGGGTTCTGCTCCCGTGAATGCGGATGAAGAGCTGGAACGTGTCATCCCGGTCATCGAGGAATTGCGCAAGAACTTTCCGCAAGTTTTGATTTCCATTGATACCTATAAAGCCAAAGTCGCTGAGGCGGCAATTCTTGCAGGCGCGAACATCATCAACGATGTGTGGGGCTTCCGTGCAGATGCTGAACTCGCGTCTGTGGCGGCGAAGCATAAAGCGCCGGTGATCTTGATGCACAACCGTAGCAACCCCGCCAGTGTGGAAGTGCGTGAGAAGTTGGGCGGAACCTATCTTGGCGCAGAATACGATGACTTGCTTGACGATGTAAAACGTGAATTACTCGCCAGCGTGGACATAGCACTCAAGGCTGGGGTGGAAGAAAAGCTCATTTTGCTCGACCCAGGCATCGGCTTTGGAAAGAAGCGTGAACACAACCTCGAGCTGATCAACCGACTCGGAGAGATCCGCTCGATGGGGTATCCCATCCTGTTAGGGACATCCAGAAAATCTTTCATTGGCTTCACACTAGACTTGCCCCCCGACCAACGCGTGGAAGGGACGGCTGCGACGGTAGCGGTGGGCATCACCCGCGGTGCGGATATAATCCGCGTGCATGATGTAAAAGAAATGACACGCGTGGCAAAGATGACCGATGCGATCGTGCGTCCCTCAATTACCAATCACTAATTACCATATTATGAGCAGCGATTACGCAAAAGAACTTTTACGCTCGGGCATCATCGACGCCAAGACAGGCAGCAAAGACTCAGCCCGCCGATATTTAGACCGCGCCATTTACATGGCAGGCTCGCATGATATATTGGCAGAAGCCTGGTATTGGATGAGCGAAGTGGTGGCTGAGCCCACTGAGAAACGCAAGGCGTTGGAGAATTGTCTTTCACATGACCTGCATCATACTCGTGCTCGTCGTTCACTTGCCATTTTAGATGGCAAGCTCAAAGCGGGTGATGTGATCAACCCAGATCAGCTTCCCGCTGCGCCCGATGGGTTGCGCGAATCGAAAGCAGATCGTTTCATGTGCCCCAAATGCGGCGGACGCATGGCATTCTCTCCAGATGGTTCTGGTTTGGTTTGTGATTACTGCACACGCCAAAATCCTTTGGGTGCCAATAGCGGAGCCGAGAACGAAAAAGACTTTATCATTGCGATGGCAACCATGAAAGGACAAGGCAAGCCGTTGCAGGAACAGGTCTTTCATTGTAATGGCTGTGGCGCAGAATTTATTTTGCCACCCAATCAGATCTCTTCGAATTGTGCCTACTGTAATTCGCCGCATGTAGTGAATTACGAAAAGACCAGCGACGTGATCGCACCGAATTCCATTTTGCCTTTTGCCATTGATCAAAAGCGCGCTACTCAATTTTTGATCGATTGGGTTGCGCGCAATCATATCAAGCCTGAAAAGAAAGTAGATTTGCCTCGTGGCGTATATCTGCCCATGTGGACGTTTGACCTTGGCGGCGAGATCGATTATTCGGGTGAGATCGTTGAGTATGAACAGAATCTTTTTACTGGCGAACGCGAACGCAAAGTGACATGTGTGGATGATAAATACCCCGTGATGGTAAACGACCTTGCGCTTCCGGCTTCTAAAAAACTTTCTCAAGCTTTTATGAAGCTGCTCCCAACCTTCAATCTTTCCACGCTTCGAGAATATGACCCGCGTTACCTCGCCAGTTGGCTTGCCGAATTATATGATGTGCCCATGGCAGATGCCTCGCTCGATGCACGCAGCATGGCGTTCAAAAAAATAAAAAAGCAAATGCCGCATCTGCTGGGCAATATCACACTCACCCGCACATCGTCTGCAAGTATGTTGGTCGAGTCGTTCAAGCTGGTTCTCCTGCCCGTGTGGATGGCCGAACTTCCCTTCGATGGTCGTGAACACATCCTGCTTATCAATGGGCAAAGCGGCGAGGTCGCGAGTGACCTGTCTGATAAAGATGAAGAGCATGGCGGCTTGTTCGATTTTCTTGCAGATCTTTTAACGTAGGGGCAACCGTGAAGGTTGCCCCTATTTATTTTGGGACCAACATAGGGCAACCGCAAGGGTTGCCCCTACACATGCGACAAAACCTCACACAACCTTTTTGCATTCTCCACTGCATTTGGGTGATCTCCATGCAAACACAGCGTATCCATCTTCCCCGTTTTCACCAACTCAATCGCATGCCTTGCCACTTCCTCTGGTGATTCAATTAATGCCCCCGGAAGAAGGCGGGACATCAACGACTCATCTGCGTTATAGCCTCTATCGGGGAATCCCTCCGCCGCGACTCTCAGCCCTACCGCCCGCCCCGCCTCAAGCGACCTTGAGCCTGCCAGCCCAACCAAAATTAAATCCACGCTGACAGTTTTCACCGCCCGCGCAATCGCGCTTGCCAATTCCATATCTTTCGCAGACTGGTTATACAACGCCCCATGCGGTTTGACATGAGTCAACGTCACACCTTCTTCTTTTGCAATCACCGCCAGAATTTGAATTTGCTCAAAGACTAACTTCTCTGCTTCTTCGGGAGAAATATTCATTTCCTTACGCCCAAAATTCTCACGGTCCTTCCAGCTTGGGTGAGCGCCCGCATTCACACCAAAACGTTTTGCCAACCGTAAAGTCTCGCACATGGTCTGTTCATCGCCCGCGTGAAATCCACAAGCAATGTTGGCAGAGGTGACATACGGCATGATGGCTTCGTCATTGTCCATGCCTTCACCGAGGTCACAGTTGAGGTCGATATGCATTATCATTTTACTCAGCTTAATTTATTCCAGAAACATAAAAGCAAATGCGCCTACAACTAAAATTATTGTCCAAATTACGGAAAATATAATTGCCCAAACCCCTCTTATTGGGGGCATTCCAGGTACATACTTATACTTAATTTGCCAGTAACTACTTGATGCCATAATTATTAAACCCAATCCTATAATTATTTTTCCTGCGTAGCTATTAATGGCTATTGAAATAACACCACCAATCACTGTAACAACTATACCAACCAGTGAGGGAATAAAGATTTGATCATCCTGTTTGTTCTTTTCAATTTCTTGTTCACGCCTTAATTTTCTGCGCATCTTCATTTCTCCAAATCTTATTATCAAAAAGTGACTTGAACCTTTGGCTTGAAACAATAATATTCGTCTCCCGAAATTGTATTTTGCTTGTACCCGTCTCGCATTGTGCCAGCAGGGGCAGACTTGCGCGAGCGACATTTGCAATTTTAGGATAGCCACCCGTAGTTGGAGCATCTGCCATCATGACGATGGGCTGACCATCGGCTGGGACTTGGATGCTGCCCATGGTCATGCCTTCGGAGATGAGTTCTTGGGTGATGGCTTTTTCGATTGGCTTGCCTTGCAAACGATAGCCCATGCGGTCAAAAGAGGGGCTGAGGGTGTATTCGCTTTCGTAAAATGTGCGGATGCCTTCTGGCGTGAACCAATCCGCTTGGGCGGCGGGGATGACTTCGATGGTTGGGGTTTGGCTGTAAGGCATCAGCGGCGCATGGTTGCGGGCTGCGAGTTTGAGAAGGTCGGTGGTGGGAGGAAAGGATTGGAGAACGTCACCAACTTTAAGTGCGGAGCCCATCCCACCGCGCAGGTATGCCGAACGGGAATTCATGATGACGGGCGAATCGAATCCGCCAGCGATGGCGATGTACGCCCAGTTGCCACCGCCCGTCTTCTTCACCCGCACCGTCCACCCGGCGCGGACGTAGAAGCTCGTCCAAAGCGGAAAGGTCCAGATGTAGTTTTCCACTTCGTAGCCTGCGCCAGTGACAGAGAGTACCGTATTGCGTAAGGCGTGAAGCGTAATTTCACCAAGCCCGAGTTCGATGACGGCTGAGTTGAGTGGGTTATTGAGCAGTGAGTTTGCGGCTTGGTAGGCGTACCAATCCATTGCGCCGGAAGTGGGCACGCCGAATTTATTGAATCCGCGCCTGCCGGAATCTTGGAGGGTGGCGATGCCGGT
>JBDKJK010000428.1:0-4247 GCA_039796675.1 Chloroflexota bacterium | reverse complement strand
TCAACCGACCCGCAACTCGCCGAACTCTTCGGCTTGGCAGGCTACGACTACTACATGCTCGACGCCGAACACGGACTGCTCCACCCCGACCAAGCCGTGAATGTCATCCGCGCCTGCGAGTTGACGGGCATGACTCCGCTCGTGCGCATTGGACCCAAAGACCCGAAGGTCGTCTTGCAATATCTCGACGCGGGCATGCTGGGCGTGATGATGCCCGATCTGCGCAACGCGTCAGAGGTGAAAATGCTTGTCGATGCAGTGAAATATCCACCCGTCGGGAAAAGAGGCGTGGGGATATCCAGAGCCTCCAAGTACATGGCATACAGCGGGGGAGCGGAGAAGTACATCCAATTCGCCAACGAGCAGACCATGGTCATCCCGCAGTTTGAAGACCCTGCTTTGCTCAACGACTTTGAAGCCATGATCTCCCAGCAACACGTGGACGCGGTGGTCATTGGTCCGCGCGACCTCTCGCTCAACATGGGCTTCCCCGATGAACCCCATCACCCCGAAGTGCAAGAGATGATCGATAAGGTGTTTGCCATTTGCAAGAAGGCAGGCGTCGCCGCAGGCATCACCGCCGCCGCAAAAGACGACGCCGACAAAATGATCGCGCGCGGCGCGACGATGATTCTTGGCATCGCCCAAGTGCTCATCATGAACGGCGCCAAGACTCTGTTGAAATAACCAATCTCCAATTACTAATTACCGAGGACTTATGACCATCTCACTCGCGCACGTAAACACCCAATCCACCCGCGTCTTCATGGGCACGCTCACCGCTGAAGAATACATCCACGATGCGCTGGCAAAGATCGCAAAGAAAGAAAATATTCAAGCCGCCACGTTTGAATTGCTGGGCGGAATTACCAGCGTGGAATTAAGCGAGTACAACTTCCACACCCGCGAGCGAAATCCGTCTTTGTTCTACTTCCGTTCATTGGAGATTCTTTCGGGTCATGGAACCATTTCACTGTTGGATGGTGAGCCGTATGTTCATCTTCACCTAACCTTGTCTTATCAAGATGAAGAAGCTAACCATGCAGGAGTAGTTGTGATCGGTGGACATGCCTCCAGTGCAAAAGCCTTTGCGGTTGAGTTCACACTAACAGCATACGATGGCGTTTCTGTGAACCGATCCATGCACGAGGGGACAGGTCTAAAACTTTGGGATCTGCCACCTTTCAACAACTAACCTTCAACTTGTAACTTTCTAACCTAAAACCTAAAAACCTGATACTTGACACCTCACCCCCAAATAGGTATTATTGTTATAATGTTATAACATTTAGCCAGAAATCAGGTTCCCATGTTAAAAGTTGACCGAAATTCACCCTTACCTCTTCACTACCAGCTCAAACAGCATCTGCTCGAAAAGATCGAAGCAGGTGAATGGAAGCCGAATGATCTCATCCCCTCCGAACAGGAAATGCAGAACTCGTTCGGCTTGAGCCGCATCACGGTTCGGCAGGCGTTGAGTGACCTTGTCTATGAAGGCTTGCTCATCCGTGAGCGCGGACGTGGCACCTTCGTCGCGCCGCCCAAGATGACGCACAGCCCCGAAGAACGCCGCAGTCTCACCGAGTTTATGATGGAGAAGGGTATCAAGCCAGGTTGGCAGGTCATTGAAAAAGGATTCGTCGAAGCCAACAAAGAAGTGGCGGCGAATCTCAAACTTCCGCACAAGACCCGCGTGTATCGCGTTCGTCGCTTGCGCTTGGCGGCAGATGAAGCTATCGGGCAGCACACGGCATATTTGCCAGAATCATTTTCAGGTCAAATCAATGAAGCGGGGCTTCTCGAAGGCGGATCACTTAACTATATCAGCCACATTCCGCAGATGGCGACATCCCATGCGACTCGTTCCATCGAAGCCGTTGCCGCCTCAGACCTCGACGTGAAGTTGCTTCACATGACCCAGGGCTCACCTGTGCTGATGATTCAACGCGTCGTCCTCAGCGCTTCTGGCGAACCGTTGGAGTTTCTGCAAGCCCGTTATCGCGGCGACCGATTCAAATATCAAATTGGAGATTAACATGACGAAAACCTACGGCGACCCAACATCCACCATTCCCTATCAATGCTTCATGGGACGATGGGAAGGCTTGTGCAAAACCTTTAGCCCCAAAGGAGATTTTATCGAAGCCTCGGCTGTACACATGGATGTGTATTGGAATGAAGTGGGCAAGAGTTGGCACTTGATGGAAGATTTTGAAAATTTATATGAAGTAGGCAAAACCGTTTTCAATTCGGATATCTCCACCGATGGAAAATTCTGCTGGGCGACCAGCGAACAACTCAGCCTGCATGGCTCTGAACTGACGCCGTACAACTATGTTTTTACGATTGATAGCAAAATTTCTCACACCCTCGTACACAACAATCATTATTTTATTGACCCCAACAACCGCCGTATCATCACGCACAAACTGCGTGAAGGTAAGACCCATATTTTTCAAATTCAAGATTTTGTGAGAATTCAGCAGCCGTAATTTTCTGTCATTGCGAGGGCGGTGTTCTTTCGCCCGAAGCAATCTCCAAGCATGTGTACGAGATTGCTTCGTCGGGCTATCGCCCTCCTCGCAATGACGAAATGGAGTAATGATGATCATTCAAACCTCATCTGAAGGCAAACCAAACTTCGCCATCGAACAACCCGACCATACCCGCACCTGCGGTCAACTTGCGCGCGCGTTTGGCAATGAAAATTTTTCTCAACCCACGCCGCGCGATCTTGTCATTTACATCGTCGAGCATCATGATGAAGGCTGGGCGCCCATTGATGCGTTGCGTGAACAATCGCTAACCACGGGCTTGCCGCATCATCTCACGCAAACGCCCATTCAATATCTCATTCAAACCAGCAAAGGCTCGCCCGAGTTCAACGAAAAACATCACGCTTATTGCGGCTTGCTCTCGTCCATGCACACCTATGGCTTGTTCAACGGACGCTACGGTCTTTCGGATTTTATTTTTATCGACAAGATTTCAGCGGAGCACAAAGCCGCAGCGGATGCGATGCTCGCAGATGAACTCACCCGTCAAGCCCGCCTCAAAGCGGACCTCGGAACTGATTCCACCTCCCAAGCCTGGATTCAAGACGCAGCCTTGTTCAATAACTACAAACTCTTGCAATTCTTCGACACACTGGCATTGTATTTTCACACCACCCATGCCGAAGGACGCAAGGAAGGCAAGTTCCTTAACGTGCCCGATGGCAAAGGGACAGATCACACAATCAGCATCACGCCGCGTGAAGATGGTTCGTATGCTCTGTCTCCGTGGGTGTTCGAAGGCGACTCGCTCGAAGTCTCTGTGGGCGGGCGTTACATCACCGCCCAACCTCAAGGCGCAGACTTCAAAGCTATCTTTAATAGCACGTCCAAAGAGAAGCAAATCTACAAACTGGTGCGCGGATAAGAGCGACCACGGACGATAGACCGCTGACCATAAACAGGTTTTGATGGTCTATCGTCTGTGGTCTATGGTCAAAACGAAACGAACTGACTCACCATGACAAACACTCCCATCACCTTCTCCCAAGGCATCGGTCGCTGGGCAGGCAATGCTGAAGTGTTCGACAGCAAAGGCTGCTTTCTCGGCAACGGCGCGGACTATCGCAACGTGCAATCACTCGGCAGCGGACGTGTTCGCATTGATGTGTCATTTGTCGGTCCCTTCAAACATAGCGGACATTACTTCATTCAAGAAGAAGGTGACCATCGCTTGTATGAAGGTCCTGCCAACATCGGTTACGCCGAAACTCTCAGCGAAAACCTGGTGGACGCAAATGCCTATTGGTCAGCGCTTGGGTTGAGTCAACGCTTCTTTTTGATGATCGTAGATGGAAATTTGCAATTATCACTTGCACAAATGTCCCGTGGTGAACATATGATGTATATCGTGGTCGGTCAAAATGACCGCGTGCCCGAAGATACCCCCGTCCCGCAGCCAACTGTGGTCAGCGGCACACACTACGACTTGCATGATGACCCCACTTCTGGGCGCGGCGAAATTTTGCTTCATCGCCCAGGGCGCTGGAGCGGTGAACTTTCCGCGTTGGATGGTGAGAGAAAATCGCTGGATAAGAAACTGTACGAAGAGACAATTACGCCCATCAAAGAAGGCATGATCGGTCTGCGCATTGAAGGCGGCACGTTCGGACCCGAAGTCCGCAAGATGTCACTGGTCACAAATCAATGGCAGGCATGGGCAACGGATGATTCTGAGATCGTCGGCAGTTATTC
>JBDKJK010000427.1:0-3640 GCA_039796675.1 Chloroflexota bacterium | reverse complement strand
GCCCATTAACTTCGCAATAATAACCGCCAGACGAAACTGAATGGTCAATGTTCAAATATCCTTGCGGGAATGTTTGGGAGAATGACAATTCCAAGAGGAAGATCAATGAACGCCGATAAATACGCGCGCCATCGGCTGTATCCATAGTAACAGGGATACAAGATGATTCGGTTGTAATGGAGAATGTCAGTTCGTGGATCTGGTTATTGATGATCGCTGCCACAATGGGCGTAACAAAATCATTGCTGACCTGTGCAAGAAACTCCCCCACTTTCGCCCCACGCGGACCGATGAGTGTCTTTCCGTTAGGCAAATGGACTTTGACATTGGGATTGGGTTGGGTGATTTGAATGGACATTGGACGATAGACCGCAGACCATGGACGATGGATGAGTTCTTATGGTCTATGGTCCATCGTCCATAGTCGTTTTTTATTTCAATTTCGACAAAAATTTTTCCGGCTTGCCCCCAAATTCTTCAAGCGGGCTTTCTTTTTTCGTAAGTGCAAGCAAGGTGTCTGTGAGTACTTGATTTACTGGTGTCGGAATGCCACGCGCCTTGCCTTCACGGGCGACGGCTCCATGCAAATATTCCACTTCACTTTGCGGGCGCCCTGAATACAGATCAATATGGAAGGAGGGCATCTTGCCGCCGCGCCCGCTGCCTGCGGCTTTGGAGAGGAAAGGCTTCGAGAGCCAAAGCGGAAGTTTGGTTGCAAACGCCAGAGCCTTCACAGGCGTGCCGGGCAGGTCGGTCACTTCGAGTCTCATCGATCGCATCACAGCAAGACATTCCTTGAGCATATCGATCTCGATCTTATATAGGCGTTTATCTGCAAAGACTTCGGCAGCGGTCATGTTGAGAATCGCAGACGTGGGGTTGGATATTAAATTAGTAAGCATCTTCGACCACTTCATCCCCAAGGCATCAGGATACAGGCGGCATTTGAGATAGGCTTTATCCAACGCAGCAACTAGTTTTTCCGAAAGCGGATGCCCCGCCGCAATGCCTACACCGCGCAATTTCTCGAGGACGATACTTCCAGGTCCACGCCTGCCGATGGCGGTTGTAACCGTGCCATAAATGACCTTGTCTGGTCCGAGGGCGCGGGCGATGGTGGGCTCATTATCTACACCATTGGAAAGGCAAAGCAAAGGCGGAAGCTTATCGGCGAAGGGTTTCAACCCTTCTACTGCGGCAGCCGTATCAAAAGATTTGAGCGCAAAGATCGCCGTGTCGAAGGGACCATATTTCAAGGCTTCTTCCAACGAAGGTTCGATCACGAACGAACGTGGTTCAACGATGCTTACGTCTTTCGTCTTTCGTCTTTCATCCACGGTCAGGTCAAGCCGCAAGCCTTTTGACCGCAGTTCTTCCACCATTTTGGGTTTCTCCACAAATACGACTTGATGCCCTGCCAATACAAGCGAGCCGCCCATATAGGTACCAATGGCGCCCGCACCAAAGATCAGGAATTTGAGTTCAGAAGATGGAGAAGACGGGAGTGACATGGTTGGTTTTGATTCCAGAATTTAAGTTGATTTATAAATCGTAATACATAATTCGTAACAGTATTTTTTACGAATTACGTATTATGCCTTACTCAGCGCCTGCCCAATGGGCATGGTCATTTAGTTTATCGATCGCCCAGCGATGCTGGTTGGGGAAATACAGTAGTTGTGCAAAAGCAGTATTCCCAAATCGAAAGCGCGTTCCAGCATTGTTGGCTTGCGGAACAATTCCCACAATGGCATGCATCACCTGATTCAACAAACCGCCATGTGAGACGATCAAATAGCGCGCAGGGTCACGTTTGAGTAGGTCGTGCAATGCCTGCCCGGCACGCAGGAATAACTCCCAATCCCCTTCGCCGTCATTACCGACCGGGTCGTAGGGTGTGGTGAAATCGGGGTGAACAAAATTCTGGCGCACTTCATGTTGTGTCAGCCCGGCAAATTCACCGTTATCACGCTCCAACCATAAAGGTTCAAAGTCCACCGTCAACCCAAGTTTAGAAGCGATGATCTCTGCCGTCTCTCTCGTCCTCGAAAGTGGACTGGAAATGACATAGTCGAATTTCATCTTTTCGCGCTTCCAACGCTCGGCTAAGGCTTGCGCTTGTTTCCGTCCACGATCTGTGAGCGGATAATCAGCCTGCCCCTGCCAGCGCGATTCGGCATTCCCCACCGACTCACCATGCCGCAGCAATGTGACTTGAAAAATTTTATTCTTATTTTCCATCATTCGATGTCTGCCCCTTGATAAGATAGATTGGGCGGCGCTTTACTTCTTGAAAAATATAGCCGACATACACGCCAATAAAACCAAGCAAGACCATGATGATTCCGCTCGCGATCAGCAAAATGCCCATTAGCGAGCTCCAGCCGGGTTCCAGTTGTTGGGTATTGCCCGTCAACCAAAGCGATAATACCCATGCCAACTGTCCGCAGGCAAGGATAAAGAACAACACCCCTGCACTCAAACCGATGTACAACGGTGCGAGCGAGAAAGAAAAAATGGCATCAGATGCCAACCTAAACATTTTCCCAAGTGAATATTTAGACTCGCCCGCAATGCGTTCCGGCTCATGATACGGCAAGATGACGCTGTTGTATCCCATCCATGAGATCATGCCGCGCAAGAAGCGATGATATTCGTGCATGGAACGTACACCATTCAAGGCATTACGTGATAAGGCTCGAAAATCTGCCGCCCCCTGCATAACCTGTGTGCCGCTGATGCGATTGATCAGCCAATAGAAAAAGTTAGACGTAACCTTCTTGAACGATGCCGCACGCTCTTCTTCCATGCGTTGCCCTTGCACAACATCATAGCCTTGTTCGATCAGGTCGATCATTTTAGGAATCAATGTTGCAGGGTGCTGCCCATCGCCATCCATCGAGATCATCACGTCGCCTTGTGAGGCGTCCATGCCGGCAGTAAGCGCGGCTTGGTGCCCAAAGTTGCGGCTGAGCTGGAGCAGAGTCACTCTTGGGTCGTTGGCAGAGATCCCTCGAAGCGTATCCACCGTCCCGTCGTTTGAGCCGTCATCCACATAGATGAATCGAAACTCATAGGGCAATGCATCCACCACCTGGCAAACATCTGCATAGGTTTGGCGAATCGCTTCTTCTTCGTTATAAACGGGAATGACGAGATCAATTTGGAGTTTGGATTTTTTTCGTGGTGGCATCTGAAAGATTCTACCACGCGGCTCACAACCGGACCCGATGCCTGTCTGCCAGCAAACGGACCGTTCTCTCCACCTCGGCATTTTTCTGCTCGGCGCTCCAACCGAGTGCGCTTGCAAGAATTTCGGCACACTCCCCTATCGAATCGCGCGTGAGTTTGCCGAGCATGGCAAGCATGGTGCGGCGCAAAAGCAGATCATCGAGATGCACCACTTTCTCATGCTGTACGAGGAAGTGCATTTCACGCTTTGATAATGTCGGTAAAGAGGCAAGCGGCGCATCGGCAGCAAGCTTCATAAAATCTGCAACTGACTCGGTGCGTGTGCCATAACGGTCGAACAGCGTTTCAAGGCGTTCGCGAGAAAGCCCCGTCCATGCGGCAAGACCATTGATGTACTTGGCTCGCTCTTCACTCGTGCGCGGATAATTTCTTCCGCCGCCAACCGGAA
>JBDKJK010000426.1:0-3020 GCA_039796675.1 Chloroflexota bacterium | reverse complement strand
AGTATAATAACGTAGAACAAGTCTTTAGACTTGTTCTACGAATTCAAGGAGAACCCATGTCTCACACTGCCTTTGCCACCATCACCCGCGGATTGAATCGTGACCTGCCGCCGATGCGGTTGTATGAAAAAGCCAAGAAACTCGGCATTTGGAATCCTTCCGATATTGATCTCACCAAAGATAAACAGGATTGGGCGGGCTTCACAGACGAAGAGAAAGACCTGTGTCTGTTGTTGCTATCCATGTTTGTTGCGGGTGAAGAGGCGGTGACGCTTGATCTGCTTCCGCTCATTCAAGCGATTGCCGAAGAGGGACGCATCGAAGAAGAAATGTTCCTGACGACTTTCCTTTTTGAAGAAGCCAAACACACCGATTTCTTTCGCCGATTTATGGATGAAGTCGCCGAGGCTGGCGTGGACTTGAGCCGATTTCATGGCGATAACTACCGCCAGCTTTTCTATGAATCCCTGCCTGAGGCGTTGAACGCGCTTCGTTCCGACCCGTCACCTGCTTCTCAAATTCGGGCATCTGTCACCTACAACATGATCGTTGAAGGCGTACTGGCAGAGACGGGTTACCAAGCCTTCTTCACCATGCTCGAACGCAATGACCTGCTGCCTGGTTTACGCAAAGGGATTGGGCTGCTCAAACAGGATGAGTCGCGGCATATTGCGTATGGTGTCTATTTGCTCTCGCGTCTTATGGCGGAACATCCTGATGAATGGGACAATTTGCAAATGCAGATGAATATGTTGCTGCCTTCTGCCATTGGTGTGATTGGTGATGCGTTTGCGCGTTATCAGGTCGTTCCCTTCGGTTTGAAGGAAGAGGACTTTGTCAATTATGCGATGAGCCAATTTAGTAAACGCTACGAACGCCTTGAAAAAGCACGCGGCGCCAGCTTAGATGAAATCAACAAAGTGGCAAGAGAGAATGAGGAAGCATAAATGTCGCTAAAACCTTGGAAGATCATCGATTCGCGTCATCCCATGCCGAAGTTTCGCTTGGACAATTGCGAGCTGCCGAATGGAAAACCATACAAGGCGTTTGTCTTGGAATTCGATGCGTGGGCAAATATTCTGGCGATCACAAAGAATAATGAAGTGGTGCTGGTGAAACAATACCGCCATGGCGTGCAAGAGATTTCGTTGGAGTTGCCCGGCGGCGTGGTGGATGAGGGCGAGAGTCCGCTGGAGGGGGCGAAGCGCGAGTTGTTGGAAGAGACGGGGTACAAGGCTGGGCAGATTATTGAGGTGGGCAGGTCGTATCCCAACCCTGCCATTCAACGAAATACTCTCTATTGTTACCTTGCCACCAATGTGGAATGGGTTGGCGAGCAAGACCTGGATGAATCTGAAGAGATCGAAGTGGTGCTTGTCCCGTTCGATGAGTTGATCGAGATGGTGCAACAAGGCAAGTTAAAACATGCCCTCAATATCGCCGCATTGTTTCAGGCGTTCGTTCATTTGAAAAGGTTGTAGTGATCTATGGAATATAACTTTGGTTTAACGGCGCAAGATTACGCCAAACATCGTGCCGGATTCCCCGACGAATATTTTGAGCGTGTCTTTGCAGATGGGATCGTACCCCCCAACGCCTCTCTACTGGACCTCGGAACGGGCACTGGCACCCTCGCCCGCGGATTCGCCGCCCGAGGCTGTTCGGTGATTGGCATGGATATTTCTGCGCAATTGCTTGAGCAGGCAAAAGACCTCAGCCTTCAACAAGGCTTGACTGTGGAGTTTCGTTTGGGGAAAGCTGAAGAAACAGAGTTACCCGATGAGGCATTTGATGTCGTTGCCGCCGGGCAATGCTGGCACTGGTTCGACCGTCCACAGGCGGCGCAGGAAGTGAAACGCTTGCTCAAACCGGGCGGTAGGGTGTTGATCGCCCACTTCGACTGGCTTCCGTTGCCTGGCAATGTAGTGGATAGAACGGAGCGGCTCATTCAAACGTATAACCCCAAATGGTATGAACGCTTTGGGAATAAGAATGGCAGTTACCCCGATTGGTTTCGTGATTTGCGCGAAGCTGGCTTTGAAGGTGTGACTTCATTCTCTTTCGATGTCGATGTGCCCTACACAGCCGAATCCTGGCGCGGACGCATCCGCGCGAGTGCTGGGGTGGGGGGCAGCCTTTCGGCGGATGAAGTAGTGAGATTCGACTCTGAGCTGAAACATCTGCTGGAAGAGATGGAGCAGGCACAGGTTAAGGGAGAGGCGCAGGAGTCTTCTGTGTTCTTGATTCCGCATTGTGTGTTTGTCATCCATGCACATAAATCAAAATCCAATATTTAAAAATGGTTGTGCAATTATGCTAACGGGCGTAAAATGGGCGCGGTAAAAAAACATGCATACCACTGACGAAAGCGATTTAAGTTCTGCTGATCGAGATCCGCTAAGTACAAGCGGATCGTACGTATTTATTTTAATAACCGTCACGTAGGTGCGCGGCGCGCCCTTGCGTGACTATTTCACGCAAGGAGGTTGCCATGCTGAGCATCTACAAAAACACCGAGAGCGGATTCGAAACGCTCGACACGATCGCCAACGGCGCCTGGGTCAATGTAGTAGACCCAACGCCCGAAGAGATCGAAAAACTGGTCAACTGGGGGATGGATATGGACTATGTCAACTACTCGTTAGATCAGGATGAAATGCCGCGCATGGAGCGCGATGAAGATTACACCTTCATCCTGCTTCGTATTCCCATGCATCAGCCGGAGAGTGATATTCCCTATAATACGGTGCCGCTTGGCATTATGATCCTCGGCAATAAGATCATCACGGTCTGCCGCTATGATAGTGATATTTTCAAGTCGCTGACCAATGGCAAATACAAGCAAATGAAAACAGGCAAACGCTATCGCCTTACGCTTTATATCTTCCTTGAAACCGCCGCACGCTATTTGAACCTGTTGCGTGAGATCAACCGCGCCACAGAGTTGGTTGAAGATCGTTTGCAAAAGTCCACACAGAATCGTGAGTTGCTTGAACTTTTGAAATATCAAAAGAGCCTTA
>JBDKJK010000425.1:0-9102 GCA_039796675.1 Chloroflexota bacterium | reverse complement strand
ACTGCGCGCCATCAACCAACGCGATTGCGCCTGCTTCATGCGCCATGCGGATGATCTCGGCTGCGGGGTTGATCGTGCCCAAAACGTTGGACATGTGCGTAAACGAGACCAGTTTCGGGGTCCGGTTGAGAAGCGACTTGTAGGTATCCAAATCTAGCAAGCCATCTTCGGTTACAGGAATGAAATCCAACTCAATACCGCGCTCCGCTTGAAGCATATGCCACGGCACGAGGTTGCTGTGATGTTCCATCTCCGTCAAAATGACGAGATCACCTGCCTTCAAATTCGCACGTGCCCAAGAGTACGCCACAAGATTGATCGACTCAGTAGTATTGCGGGTATATATCACTTCACGCGAATGAGCAGCATTGATGAACTTTGAAATACGTTCACGTGCGCCTTCATAGAGTGAAGTAGCTTCCTCTGCCAATGTATGCACACCACGATGGATATTAGCATTCGAGAGACGATAATAATTATTCATCGCCTCGATCACCTGCAAGGGCTTCTGCGATGTTGCTGTAGAATCAAGATAGATCACGCGCTTGCCATTGGCGGTCTCGCGGCTGAGAATCGGAAAATCTTTACGAACTTTTTCTGTATTTAGTGTCATGGGGAATTAACAAATACACAGGTACATTCGTGTACCTGTGTACTTTCATCTGCTTAATAATCCGGAATAATATCTTTCTTCAACACCGGCTTTTTGCCGCCGCCACTATTCGCCGGACGGATATGCTCAGAATTCAAAGGATACCAAAGGATGCGATCTGGCACCATCCACCCATCTGTCAGAAAGACATTCGAACGGAATTGAACTGCAACCATTTTATTATCTACCTGCACCACAATGCCTTTGATCCATCCGCGCACGCGTTCACGGCTTAGTTCATGATCGCAAAAAACCTCTACCGTATCGCCCACTTCGAAGGCATACTCAGGGCGCGGAGCTTTCATGAAATTAAAGAGGCTGGCATTGCTCGCAGCAAGTGATGATTTCTTCAACACCGGCTTAACCGGCTGGCGGATCTGGCTCGACAAGTTGATCGTACGGGTCACTTCCACCGGCGTTTCAGCCGTCGCAGGTTTGCGCCGAACCGCTGTAACAGAAGGCTTGGCTTTCTTCGCAACTGCATTAACTTTTGGCTTCGGTTTTGAAATTGCCTTTCGAGCAGTACCTACACTAGCCACCCCTTTTTTTGCCGTTGGCTTCACTTTTGCAACCACATTCACTTTTGACTTCGGTTTGATTTTTGACTTAACTGGCATGATTCACTTCCTGCGAACAAAATTGAGACGCCCACGCCTCATTCGTATGGGATGCCTGCTTCAACACTTCAGGCATTTTCTTATATTGATAATGTTCTCGCTGGGGCGAAGCCCCAGCGAGAACATACTTAAGCTGTTAATTTAATCTGAATCGCCTGCTGAAAGCGCTCACGCACACCTTCGAACGGAATGCGCTGCATGATGGGGTCGAAGAAACCTTCTACTACCAATTGCTCGGCTTCCTTTTGGGGAATACCACGAGATTTGAGGTAAAACAGGGGTTCCTGTTCAAGTTTACCAACGGTTGCGCCATGTGTACAGCGCACATCATCGGCAAGAATTTCCAAACCGGGAATCGAGTCGGCGCGTGCCTGATCGTCGAGGACGAGGTTGCGGTTCGCCTGGTAGCCATCGGTCTTCTGAGCGCCGGGCGCAACGTAGATCATGCCCTGCCAGACGGAGCGGCTCTTTCCTTTTAATGCACCTTTAAATAGAAGGTCACTGGTGCAGTGCGGGGCGAGATGATTCTGCTGAGTATCGTGGTCAAGGTGCTGGGTGCCATCGGTAAAGTAAAAGCCAGACATGCGTCCCTGAGCGCCTTCGCCAGCCAGATCTAGATCTGAGAAGTTCTTGGTCAGGCGCGAGCCCACAGCACCGAATATCCAGTCGAGGTTGCCGCCGCGTTCTACACGGGCACGTTCGTGCGAGAAGTTCCACACATGGCGACCCCAGGATTGAAGTTCCACAAAACGCAGATTGGCATCTTTGCCGACGTAAATTTCTACCACGCCCGCATGCATGGCGTGACCCGTTTCATCGGGTGAAGCCGCCTCGTGAACGTAAGTCACCGAAGCGCCATCTTCTACATACACAACGAGGTGCGAGAAGTGTGCGAGGTCGGCGCCGGGTCCCCATAGCACAGAGTGCAGCGGAGCTTCCACTTGCACACCTTTGGGGACGTAAAGAAAAACACCGTTTTCAGAGAGAGCTGAAGCCAGTGCAGCAAACTTGCCGTCTTCTGGTTTGACGATCTGACCAATCAACTTTTTGAGCAAGTCAGAATGATTCTTTTCAGCGGTGCGGAAGTCAGTGAAGACCACGCCTTTTTTGGCGAGGGCTTCGTCTAAATCCACTTTGGAGCCGCCGGGGAGCAGAGTGATTTGTCCACCATGCTGCCCGCCAGTGAGCGGCTTGAGCAATTCTTCAGGGACGACGGGCAGGTCTTCAAACGCGTCTGCTTTGGGAAGTTTGAAATCTGAAGCAGGCAGCAAACGCAAATCGGTGCGGCGCCAGGCTTCGTCTGTGGCGACGGGGAGAGAAAGCTTCTTGAAGGAGTCCCAAGCCCCGGCGCGGAATGAGGCGAGTCCGTTCGCGGAGGGAACATCTGCTTGCGTAAAGTTAAACTCTTTCGCGGCAGTGTCAGCGCGTCGTCCTCGTGATACAGTTACTTTTGGTTTCTCTTGCATGTTAGCCGATCGATCCTTCCATTTGAAGTGCGATCAAGCGGTTCATTTCTACCGCGTATTCCATGGGCAGTTCTTTGACGAGCGGTTCGATGAAGCCGGAAACCACCATGGTGGTGGCTTCTTCTTCGCTAAGGCCGCGAGACATAAGATAGAAGAGTTGTTCCTCGCCCACTTTGCTAACCGAGGCTTCGTGACCGATGGTCACATCGTCTTCGTCGATCTCGATGTAAGGATAAGTGTCGGAGCGGGATTGCGGGTCGAGCAGGAGCGCATCGCAGACTACATTGGACTTGACGCCCTTCGCGCCTTTATAGACCTTGAGCAAACCGCGATAGGAGGCGCGTCCGCCGCTTTTGGAAATGGACTTGGATGTGATCTTGCTGGTGGTATTGGGCGCGAAGTGAACCATCTTGGAACCGGCATCTTGAATCTGACCGACATTGGCAAACGCCATGGAAAGCATTTCGCCGTGAGCGCCGGGTTCCATCAAGTAGCAGGAGGGGTATTTCATCGTGACTTTTGAGCCGATGTTGGCATCGACCCATTCGTGGGTGCCATTCTCAAAAACTTTGGCACGCTGGGTCACAAGGTTGTAGACGTTGGTAGACCAGTTCTGAATGGTTGAGTAGCGTGAACGTGCGCCCTTCTTGACAATGATCTCGATCACGCCAGAGTGGAAGGAGTCGGTGGTGTATTGCGGTGCAGTACAGCCTTCGACATAATGCACCTGCGCATCCTCTTCAACGATGATGAGGGTGCGTTCGAACTGACCGACATTAGCAGTATTGAGGCGGAAGTAAGCCTGCAAGGGCAAATCAACGTGCACGCCTTTGGGGACGTAGACAAATGAACCGCCAGACCACACGGCGGAGTTGAGTGCGGCGAATTTGTTATCTTCGATCGGAACGACAGTACCAAAGTATTCACGGAAGAGGTCAGGGTGCTGGCGCAGACCATCTTCAATCGAAAGGAAGATCACGCCTTTTTCTTCGAGGTGTTTTTGAATGGAGTGATAGACCATCTCCGATTCATATTGCGCGCCAAGACCGGCAAGGAACTTCTGTTCGGCTTCGGGCACACCTAGCTTATCGAAGGTGCGTTTGATATCGTCGGGCACATCGTCCCATGATTTTTCGCTCTTCTCGGTCGGCTTGACGTAGTAGTAAATGTTGTCGAGGTCAAGCGACTTCAATTCGGGTCCCCAATTGGGCATGGGACGCTTGAGAAAGTGTTCAAGAGCCTTAAGGCGGAATTCGAGCATCCACTGCGGCTCGCCCTTCATGCGCGAAATATTTTCAACCACTTCACGGCTCAAGCCTTTTTCAGACTTGAATGTGTAGTTATCATCACGGTCGTGAAAACCGTATTTATACTCGCCAATTTCTTCTAATATTTTTGCATCTTCAGACATGTTTTCTCCAGATAATAGATAATTAGAGAGCAGAGAATAGTTGGAAAACCAATAAACTATTCTCTATTTATCTACTCACTAGTCATCTCTTTTTCACGCAGCCAGTCGTAGCCTTGTTCTTCGAGGTGTAGGGCGAGGTCGGGTCCGCCGGATTCGACGATGCGACCGCCCATCATGACGTGTACGAAATGCGGCTTGATGTAATTCAACAGGCGTTGATAATGTGTGATGACCAGCACTCCAAGCTCAGGACCGGAAAGAGCGTTGACGCCTTCCGAGACGATGCGCAACGCATCAATATCCAAGCCGGAGTCTGTTTCATCCAAGATAGCGAATCGTGGCTTGAGGGTTGCCATCTGCAAAATTTCGGCGCGTTTCTTCTCGCCGCCAGAAAAACCGTCGTTGAGGTAACGTCCGGCAAAGGCGTGGTCCATCTTGAGCATGTCCATCTTTTCCTTTAATATCTTGCGGAATTCAGGAATGGGCATGCCTTTGTCTTCGGGGTTGTCGGCACGGCGGCGGGAGTTGATCGCCGAGCGCAGGAAGTTCGCCACGGTCACGCCGGGGATGGCAACCGGATACTGGAATGCAAGGAACATCCCGGCGCGGGAGCGTTCATCGGGTTCCATTTCGAGGACGTTTTCGCCGTCCAGGAGTACTTCCCCACCAGTGACGGTGTAGTTCGGGTGCCCCATCAACGTATATGCCAAAGTGGACTTACCCGTGCCGTTCGGTCCCATAATGGCGTGAACTTCGCCCTGTTTGATGGTAAGGGTCAGACCTTTGAGGATTTCCTTATCCTCGATGCTTACATGCAAATCCTTGATCTCTAACTGCGACATTCGTTTTACTCCTACAAATTAAGCCATTGCTGGCGTTTTTATCAATCGGGCGACATTGTAGCAGGCTGCAAAGGATTTGTCAATATTTATGATAATTTTCTAGTATATTAATCGGATCTCAAAAACATGGGGCACCACTTAGGCAAACTCAAGGGTATATCAGAGTTATTAGCAATTTCTTGTAATATACTCATATCATGACGTAATATATTGTTATCAAATACAATACTAAAAAGCAGATAAGGATATTAATGTGCCGCGAATTATTAAAAAAATTATGTTTGTCTTCTTAATATCCGTATGTCTTCTATCCCAATCCCAGCGGGCAATTGCATCAGGCTATCTAGATAAAAATAATGCTACATTATCTAATTCAGAGACCAATATTGTAAGTTTTGCGGTTATAGGTGATTATGGGAAATCCGGACAACCCGAAGCCGATGTAGCCACCTTGGTAAAGAGCTGGAGTCCGGATTTTATAATCACCACAGGAGATAATAATTACCACTCTGGTGAAGCCGCAACGATAGACGCCAATATTGGGCAGTATTATCGACAATATATCTATCCCTATCTTGGTTCCTATGGCGTTGGAGGAACCACAAACAATTTCTACCCTTCCCTTGGCAACCATGATTGGGTTACAGAAATAAACCAATTACCTCAACCATATCTTAACTACTTCTCCCTCCCCGGCAATGAGCGTTATTATGATTTCACCCGTGGCGCGGTACATTTTTACGTGATCGACAGCGATCCCTCCGAGCCTGATGGAATTTCTTCAAATTCAGTACAAGGTCAATGGCTTCAAGCAGCGCTTGCCGCATCCACCGAGGCTTGGAATATTGTCTATTTTCACCATTCTCCGTATTCTTCAAGTTTGCATGGATCCAACATAACTTTGCAATGGCCATTTCAAGCCTGGGGGGCTGATATTGTCCTTACAGGTCATGATCATACCTATGAAAGACTATTGGTCGACAATTTCCCCTACATTGTTAATGGACTTGGAGGGTATCCGACAATCTACAGTTTTAATACTCCCGTTTCCGGAAGTCTGGTACGTTATAACTCTGATTATGGTGCCATCCATGCAGAGGCAACACCAGAATATATCAACTTCAAGTTCATAACACGGAATGGAGATGTGATTGATTCTTATACCCTCGGAACGCCGCCAGCAATGGTCAATGCTATACAACGGGTTCAACCCACCCCATCTTCAGCCACTAACGTGGATTTTTCTGTCACCTTCTCAGAGTCCGTGCAAAATGTGGATGTGAATGACTTCTCCCTCACAACTACTGGCATTACTGGCGCCTCCATCACTGGGGTCACTCCCATCTCTGCCTCGGTTTATACCGTCTCGGTCAATACTGGGTCAGGTTCCGGCACTCTGCGGTTGGACGTCCCTGTTTCTGCCGCTATTCAAGATCTGAACAGTAATGCCTTGGGAGGGCTGCCCTTCACCAGTGGCGAGAGCTATACCAAAGTTATCAGTGTTACTTACAAGTCCACTCCCACCAATGACGGCTGGATATTGGAATCGTCTGAAACCAGCAACACTGGTGGAACGATGAATAGTGCCGCCACGACCCTCATCCTCGGCGATGATGCTACCGATAAGCAGTATCGTGCCATTCTGCACTTCGATACCTCGTCCCTACCCGATACTGCTGTGGTCACCACCATGACCCTCAAGATCAAACAACAAGGCAGCGTCACTGGGATCAGCCCATTCACCTTTGGCTCTCTTTATGTTGACATGCGCAACCCGGCGTTTGGCAACAGCATTCTGGAATTAATCGACTTCAACTTCGCTGCCAAGAAGGTCAAATCTGCAGTCTTCAATCCCAACGCAGTCAGCGGATGGTTCAGAGCGCGCTTCAACAATGGCGGGAAGTTGTACGTCAACCGCACAGGTGTCACTCAATTGCGCTTGTATTTCTCGATTGACGATAACAATAACAACGTCGCTGACTTCATCCGCTTTTATAGCGGTAATGCCTCGGCTGGTGACCGCCCCAAGTTATTGATAACGTACTACGTTCCATAAAGGTGGTATGAAAGATTAACCAAATAAAAACATCCAGATCACTGGATGTTTTTATTTGGTCTCGATCTATTCGATCGCATCAGCATAACATCAAAGGGTATACAGCCATCATTTTATTGAAGGAACACTAAATATACAACTCATCTCAAAAACACCGTGCCACCCTGAGGGAGCGTTCTTCGCGACCGAAGGGTCTCTTATTCCAAAAGTAGAGATCCTTCGCTATCGCTCAGGATGACATTTTTGAGATATCTTCTAACTTTAGCAATACTGTTCTACTAACTAATTTCCTGAAAACAAGACTACTCAATCTCAATTTTTATATCTATAATCGACAAATCTTATCAAAATCAGTTGATAATAATCGGAGGAGTTTGCGATGAAAAACCGTGTATTCAATATTTTTACACTCTTTGCTTTGCTACTTTCACTTGCAGGTAGTGTTACAAGCGTTACCCCTGCTTATGCGGCGGGTATTGTAGTAAATACAGCAGTAGATGAAAACAACACCGGCTCGGATTGTTCTTTACGTGAGGCGATCACTGCCGCAAACACAGATTCGGCTTATGGAGGCTGCCCGGCTGGGTCGGGGTCTGATGCGATCACTTTTGCGGGCAATTACACCATCACCCTTGCTGGCAGCCAGTTACCTACAGTAACTACTGTAATCACTATCACGGGTAATGGCGCAGCAAATACTATCATTCAAGCGAATGCCAGTGCGGGCGTTGCCACATATCGTATTTTTGAGATTAATTTTCCGGGAGACTTAACTCTCAACGGACTGACCGTTCGGCATGGGCGTTGTGATAATTCTTGTGTAACTTTTGTTTCATATGGCGGCGGGATCCTCAACCTAAACAGCCTTACAATAACAAACAGCAATATTTCCAACAACGCTGCCGATACAGGTGGTGGAATATACAATCTTAGCTCTACACTGGCGGTTACGAACAGCACTATCTCCAGCAATTCTGCACCCTCTGGCGGCGGCGGGATATACAGTGCTGGTGGCTCAGCGACAGTTACAAATAGTACCCTCTCCAGTAACTCTGCATCCTCGGGCAACGGAGGCGGGATACTTAATATTAGTGGCACAGGGACAATGACATTGCTGAACACCACGCTCTCTGGCAACTCTGGCGGCGGGATAACAAACAACGATTCCACTCTTAACCTTACCAATACGATCATTGCCAACTCTACTTCAGGCGGAGATTGCACCAACTCTTCTGGCACGATCGGAACCAGTGCAAACAACCTAATCGAAGCAACAGCAAGCAACGCCTGCGGATTAACCAATGGTGTAAATGGCAACATCATCGGCTCAGATCCATCTCTGGGTTCGCTGGCAGATAATGGTGGTCCCACCCAAACCCATGCTTTGCTTACAAGTTCGCCCGCTCTTTCCACAGGCACCAATACGGGGTGCCCCAGCACAGACCAGCGTGGATTGCCCCGCCCGCAACTCCTCGTCTGCGATATTGGCGCAGTAGAATCGAACACTCAACAAAACTCTACTCTTGTAGTCAATACAGCGGAGGATTCAAATGACGGCTTTTGTGATGCATTTGTGGCGGGCATTACCGACTGCACCCTGCGCGAAGCGATCAACTATGCCAATAATACAGCTGGCCCATGGACCATCACCTTTGCCGCAGATTACACCATTACACTTAATGACCAACTAGCAACAATAGGCATGATCATCATTAATGGCAATGGCGTGAGCAATACCATCATCCAAGCCAATGCCGCTCCGGAAACCGCCAACCGCCGTGTTTTCTTAGTGAATTCGGGAAGCACCCTTACCCTCAATCAAGTGACGGTACGACACGGTGTTTGTGCTGGCCTTTGCGAAACGCCTAACACGGTTGGCGGCGGCATTCATGTTAAATTTGGTGGCACCCTGAACATCAACAATAGCCTCATCTCTGATAACTACGCAGACGATGGCGGAGGGGGACTTCACAATAGCGGTACAGTTACCATTACAAACAGCACCTTCTCAGACAATTCAACTCTCAATTCAGGCGGTGCCATTACGAACCAGGGCAC
>JBDKJK010000424.1:0-2711 GCA_039796675.1 Chloroflexota bacterium | reverse complement strand
TGTTTGATGTTATTGCTGTTGCTGTAAAATATGGCGATAAAACGAGTATCGCCCCATTCAATGTAGTATTCATAGACCACGTCGGCGAGAGTCAAGCCTGATTGCGGGCGGACGTAATCAGGCGAATTGGCGATCTTGATGGCAAGCGGACGGCGTTGGAGGAAGGAAGGGTCGCTCACTGGCAGACCCGTCAATGGGTTGTAATAGATTACTGCGCTATAGGCAGGTGTAGTGTCAATGGGGGCATCCACACCTTGCGCGATGACATATTTGGTTGGGTAGGGCGTGAAGGTTGGTGCAGTTTGCGGTGTAAGAAGAACGAGAGCCTGGTCTGTGTTCGCTCCCGGTTGGAAGGCTGTCGGCGTAGGGAATGGATCCAATGGAACAGAAGCAGGCGTCGGGTTGGGGAATGAGCCGGTGATTGGATCGGGGGTGCTGCAAGAGATGAGGAGCAGAAACGTCAAAAACCAAAGTATGGAACTACGTCTTGTAAACCGGTAACTAAGCATGATGCAGAGATTTTACCAAACCCACAAGGCTGAAGCGCAGCAGTAATAATCCTGATACAATTATGTCTTCCCATGTTGATTCTGGTTACTTGTCTGTTGCTTTTTCTTACCGCATTTGCGCTGGTGGTCGTGCGCGTCATACAACCGCAGGCACGTTACACGTGGCTGGTGGCAAGTGGGGGTGCATTGTTTGCATTTCTCAGCATATTCATCTGGCTGGCGCAGATGCCGGTTGAGTTAGCCTTCCCAGCATGGCAGCCGCAAACCTTGTTCAAAACCCCTGTCTTTTTCAGTGTGGATGATGCAACCTGGGCGCTTGCCGCGAGTATTGTCACTCTCACACTGTCGATCTTGTTTACAGCGGTCTCACGCCCGATCTTTACGAATTCACTTTCATGGGCGGGCACGCTTATCTTAAGCGGACTGGGATTGTTGGCAATTACAGCGAATAATCCTCTTACTCTTTTATTGATCTGGGCTCTTTTCGACCTAACCGAATTGGCAATTCAGTTAAGTTCTGTGCATGGCGAGAAAAATAACGAACGGGTGGTCATTTCTTTTTCAACCCGCGCATTCGGTATTGCGCTTTTGTTATGGTCGTACATTGAAAGTTTTTCAACAGGCAACGTTTTTACATTTCAATCCATTCCATCAAATACGGGTGTGTATCTTGTGATCGCAGCTGGGTTACGCCTCGGTGTTCTGCCATTGCATCTGCCCTATTCCGCTGAGTCTTCGCTTCGGCGTGGGTTTGGCACAGCGCTGCGCCTTATCGGTGCAGCGTCTACGCTTAGTATTTTAGTACGCGTTCAAATAAATAACACGGCATTAACTCCATTCTTAATGGTCTTTGTCATGGCTGCTGCCTTATATGGCGGCTGGATGTGGTTACGCGCCCCGGATGAGTTGAACGGACGCCCCTATTGGATGATCGGCATCGCCTCACTTTCCATTCTTTCTGCACTAAACGGCAATTCAATTGGCGCTGCCGCTTGGGCTTGCGCATTGGTTCTGGTCGGCGGAATGCTCTTCCTTTCTTCCGTCCAGATCAGTTGGCTCAACCGCGCTTTGCTGGTTGGCGCATGGAGTCTTTCGAGCCTGCCCTTTTCACTCACGGCTAGTGCATGGCAAGCGTCATTCAATTTTATCGTCCCGTTCGGGGTGGCAGCACAAGCGTTGATCGCCGCAGGGGTTGTGCGCCATGCCTTGCGAGCAAACGCCAGCGATTCACTTAATGAGCAGCCCGGCTGGGCAAAAATTGTATACCCGGCAGGCATTGTTCTCTTGATCGCTATGCAGGTCATCTTCGGATTCATCGGCTGGGACGGTGCGCTTCAACTCGGAAATATTCTCGTCGCTATCAGCGCCTCCTTCTTAACGTTGGGGCTGGTTTGGGGAAGCAGGCGTTTTCGCATCTTCAACCCGGTACGCGCCCATTGGGTCACATCGGCAGGCGCGGGCGTCAATGGGCTGTATCAGGGGCTTTGGTCCATCTACCGCAGCTTGGCGCGGCTAGGCCAGGCGGTGACAGACGCCCTCGAAGGCGAAGGCGGCATCATGTGGACGTTGTTATTCCTGATCCTTTTCATTTCGATCATCGTACAAGGCATTCAATAAGCATGGTTTCAGATATTATTTCATGGGCAGCGGTTACGCTTTCGTTAATCACTTCCGTTATCATTCTACTCAGCCGCGATTGGCGCATCAGTTTAGGGGCACTTGCATTGCAATACCTGGCGGCGTTTTGGCTTGTCAGCCAACATTTACCCTTAGCGATGGGGTCGGTCAAATTGATCACCGGGTGGATGGTGGTCGCCATCCTTGGCATGACCCGCCTCAACCTTACACAAGTCGGGCAAGGTGAGCTAGACACTTTTCAACCTAATAATGGCGCATTTCGAATCGCATTGATGGGCATTGTAACAATCGCCGCCTTCGGAACAGCTCCACAGGTGGAGGCATCCATCCCCGGGCTTGGCTTGCCGGTTATTATCGGCGGACTGCTTCTCATCGGTTCAGGTGTGGCTCATCTCGGCGTAACGAATGACCTGCTGCGCATCTCGTTGGGACTGCTAACGATCCTTTCAGGGTTTGAAATTTTATATGCCGCTGTTGAAAGTGCGATTCTCGTCACAGGCTTGTTAGCAGCCATCAACCTTGGTTTGGGGATTTTAGGATCGTACCTGCTGATGGCTGGCTCCA
>JBDKJK010000423.1:0-2510 GCA_039796675.1 Chloroflexota bacterium | reverse complement strand
TACTGGGCGTTGGTCGGTCTGTTTGCCGCGAATTTTCACAGTTTAAAAGGACTAAAGGGTACCTTTAACGGAATAAAAAAGGTATTTGCATTATGAACGTTGTTATTTTTACTTCTTCGTACCCATATGACCACGCTTCTGAGCAAACCTTTCTTCAAGGAGAAGTGAAACTCCTTTGCCAAAGTTTTGACCGGTTGATCCTGGTTCCGAGGACAGTGAAAGGAAAACAACTTCCTATTCCTGATGCAGTTGAAGTGGATGGAAGCTTCGCGAATACTTTCACCTTGGGCAGGCGCATTGCTGCAAGCTTTGGAGCGATATTTACCCGTGACTTTTATCTGGATATAAAAGAACATTTCCCTTTATCACTTAAGCCATCTTATATTCGCAGGCTGCTTTCTTTTCTGGCGGGCGCACAGTTGACCCGAAACTGGGTTTACGACTGGCTCAAAAAGAATAGTGTAGAAGATACGGTGTTTTATACCTATTGGTTTGATGAACTAACCATGGGAATTGGTCTTGCAAAAGATACCCATCCGTCTTTGCGGGTTGTTTCACGCGCACATGGATATGATATCTATGAGGAGCTTTATAAGATATGGCCTTGCCGCTGGCGAGCCATCGAGATGACCGATGGATTGTTCTCCGCATCAAATGCTGGAAAAGATTATTTCCTTAAGAAATACCCTCAATATGAAAAGAATTATCATGTTTCCCTATTGGGTGTAGCAGATCCTGGCGGGGTTTGCCAACCTTCTGATGATGGAGTCTTGAGAATTGTTTCCTGTTCAATGATCATTGACCTTAAACGGGTTGACCTATTGTTAGAGGGAATTGCCCGTGCTGCACAAAAACGCAGCGGACAGAAATTTGAGTGGCATCATTTTGGAGATGGCGAAGGACGAGAATCGCTGATGGAAAGGGTAAAGAAAGAATTTCCTCCGAATGCCAAAGGGAACCTGTACGGTTTTGTGCCACACAGGGAGGTGATCCGTTTTTATTTGGAACAGCCTGTGGATGTTTTTAGTAATGTCAGCTTCACGGAGGGAACCCCCGTTTCCATTATGGAAGCCATCAGTTGCGGCATCCCGGTTATTGCTACTGCAGTGGGCGGAAATGTAGAGATCGTTCAGGCAAGGAATGGAGTTTTGCTCAGTAAAAACCCAACGCCCGATGAAATTGCCGATGTGTTATTGGATGTATGTGATAATCGTGAAGTTTGGCAAGGTAGACGCCAAGGCAGCCGGGAGATTTGGCAGGAACGATATAATGAGACAACTAATTTTAAAACCTTTGCTCATGCCTTGGTTAAAATAAGAGAACGTTGATCACTATTATCAAAAGTGGATTCTTGAATTTTGCCTTTCACTCCAATGATAAGACTCGTATTTATAAAATATGGCGATTGGTGAAGGTACAGTGTTTGCTTAATATGGTTAATGAGAAGGCGACAGTCACTTCATGAAAGGTATTAAATGATCGTTGTTGTAGATTATGGCGTTGGCAACCTCGGTTCCATCGTCAATATGTTCAAGAAAGTCGGCGCAAAGGCTGTCGCTTCTTCGGACCCGGCAGTGATTAAAGATGCTGAGAAATTGATCCTGCCCGGTGTTGGTGCCTTTGATGCGGCGATGCGAAAATTCCATGAGACGGGTTTGGTGCCTGTAGTGGGCGAACTTGTTTTGGAGAAGAAGATCCCTGTGCTTGGTTTGTGCGTGGGACTCCAACTTATGACCAAGGGCAGTGAAGAGGGGCGTGAGGCAGGCTTGGGCTGGTTTGATGCGGAGACCATCCGTTTTAAATTCGACGGTGAGAATGCTCATCTCAAAGTTCCACATATGGGTTGGAATGAAGCGCATGTTCTACGTGAGCATCCGCTCGTGGCGGATTGGGATACTGAGTCGCGTTTCTATTTTGTCCACTCGTATCATGTGGTGGCGAAGGATATGGATGCTGTTCTGGCTGAAACGGATTACGGCGTGAATATCCATTCCATTTTGGGACGCGGCAATATCATGGGTACGCAATTTCACCCGGAGAAAAGTCATCGCTTTGGAATGCGCCTTTTGAAAAATTTTGCGGAGAATATCCGATGATAAAGCCAAGAGTGATTCCGGCTTTGCTGTTGAAGGGACAGGGCTTGGTTAAAACGGTCAAGTTTAAAGACCCAAAGTATCTCGGTGACCCGATCAACATCGTACGTATATTCAATGATAAAGAAGTGGATGAGCTTGTTCTGTTGGATATCACTGCCACACCCGAGAAGCGTGGTCCGCAGTTTGATTTGCTGAAGAATATCACCAGCGAAGCGTTTATTCCTCTGGCGTACGGCGGTGGGATTCGTTCCATGGACGATGTTCGCAAGCTGCTTAGCATCGGCATAGAAAAGTTGATCATGAACACTTCTGCGGTGGAAACTCCATCTCTGGTGCGCGAAGTGGCAGATCATGCGGGCAGCCAGGCGGCAGTTGTTTCGATGGACGTAAAAAAAGGACTGCTTGGCAAGTATG
>JBDKJK010000422.1:0-2892 GCA_039796675.1 Chloroflexota bacterium | reverse complement strand
GAACAATCGTCATGGTGAACTTCTTCCTTGCTTGTGCTTGGATTATTAATCGCGTTTCAGTGTCTTAATCATTGTACCGTCTGGGGCAATAAAGTCAACTTGGATGGGCATCTGCCCGACGGCATGAGTGGAGCAGGATAGGCACGGGTCATAGGCGCGGATGGCGGCTTCGACGCGGTTGAGCATCCCTTCATGGACGTCAGGTCCCTTGACGTAGGTCTTGGCGACGCTGTCCACGGCGGTGGTCATTGCCCAGTTGTTGTGACCGGTTGAGACGATCAAATTCACCTTGAGCAATTTGCCGTTCTCATCCGCGGTGTAATCGTGGATGAGTGTTCCGCGTGGGGCTTCGATCACGCCCACACCGTGACCGGTGTAATTCTTGCGGGTGTTGAGAATGTCGGTACTGGTGATGTCTTTGTCTTCGCATAGTACACGCACTCTTTCAGTCGCGAACAAAGCTTCGATCAGACGGGCATAGTGATAGTACAGCGTGTTTTCGACCATCTTGCCGTTGTTGAGTTGCTTGAATGCCTTGAGTTCTTCATTCGCCAGCGGAGTATCGATCTTTTCAGAAAGGTTCAACCGTCCCAGCGGACCGACGCGATAGACGCCGCCTGGATAGCCCAGTTTTTTGTAATACGGGAATTTGAGATATGACCACGGCTCGACGTGTTCCGCAATGTGATCGAGATAATTGGCAACTGGGAATTTTTCCAGCGGCTTGCCTTCGCGGCTGATAAGGCGGATGTCGCCATCATAGAGTTCCAGTCCGTTTTCGGGCGTGGTCAGACCAAAATAACCAGTGGGGAAGACGGCGAACTTGTTGATGTCTTCCATATTCTTCGCCGCCCAGTCTTTCATGATCTGAATGCCGAGCTGCAACGTTTCAACAGCAGTGTCTACGCCCTGCAAAATAGAGTCGCGTTCCGACATGGTCAACGCTTTGTTCACGCCGCCCGGCACCGCAAAGACCGGGTGCAGTTTGCGTCTACCCAGGGTTTTGATGATCTCTTGACCAAACTTGCGCAACTGCACGGCCTTGACGGTCAATTCAGGGTTTGCACCGATCAAACCGACCACACTGCGAATTTCTGGCGAAGCATCAAAACCAAGCAGCAGGTCGGGTCCTGCCAGTTCGAAGAAGTGCATGCCATGGCTTTGAATGACCTGTCCCATGTGCATCAGCTCGCGCAACAAACTTGCCGGGCGCGGAGGAGTTTGCCCCGTCAACGCATCGCTGGCTTTTGCCGCCGCAAGGTGATGGCTCACCGGGCAGATGCCGCAAATGCGCGGCGTGATCTGCGGCATTTCAAAATACAAACGCCCTTCGCAGAATTTTTCAAACCCACGAAACTCGTTGACGTGCATGTAAGCATGGTCAACCGTGTTGTCGTCCTTCATGTGAATGGTCACCTTGGCATGACCTTCAATGCGAGTGACAGGTTCAATGGTTATTTTTTGTGTAGTCATAAATTATTCCTCATTCATCATTCTGCAATCATCACTTCTAATGCCAGTGCAACAACTCATCTTTCAATTCCGGCTTACGCCCTTGCGCCAGTTCTGAAAGCACATAAAAGATCACATCGGGGTCGGGCGGGCAGCCGGGCACGTTGTAATCGACCGGCACCACTTCATGTACAGCCCGCGCCTGGGTCATCGTTGCCAGTTCAGGGTCGTTGGGAATTTGGCTGCCTTCTTCATTGCTTTCGGCTTCCACGTAGGCACGGCGCAGCGCCGCTTCCACACCGCAGAAGTTTCGCAATGCAGGCACACCGCCAAACACGGCACAGTCGCCAAGCGCCACCAAGATCTTCGAGCGTTCGCGCATCTTGTGTGCTACTTCTTCGTTCGCAGAATTATTCACGCCGCCTTCGAGCACGCCTACATCCACGCCGCTGGCATCGGGTTCTTTCAAGTCTGTGATGGGCGTGGCGCGTAAGTCTGCCAGTTCGACGATCTTCAAAATGCGCTCGTCCATATCGAGCAAAGACATGTGGCAGCCAGCGCAGCCGCAGATCCAATCAGAAGCAATTTTTGGTTTTGTCATCATATCCTCAATTCAACGCCACGCTTGATTTGCGTTCACGGATGGATTTCTTCCAATCCGCATCTAATGTCAATTTCATTCGTTTAGCAAGTTCGGTCAGCACATCCAAATTGTCGCGCACATTCTCCGGCGCATTCACCGCCTTTTCGGCTTTGCGTATGCGCCCATCCAGGTTGATGTAATGACCTTCCTGCTCCGCCCAAATGCTCACGGGCAGCACCACATCGGCTTGCTCAGTGAGTTTTGATTCGTAACTCGCCTGCACCACCAAATACGCAGACTTGGATGTCTTCTCTACTAACTTCTTCGAGACATAATCATCACCCACAGCGAGATATGTTACTTTTTCTCCATTGGGATTGAATGGCTGGTCGAGTCTCATCAACGCAGCGGATTGGCTATTGGCTTCACCTTTCAGCGAAAGGATGTTGCTGCGTTCGCCATCCACGGCTCCAACTTGGACTGCGAGCTGGTACAGTGCTTCGATCAGTTTTTCATCGCGTTGGGCTGTGACTCCCTTACCAAAGACGATCATCGGCGAGATGGCATGCGCCAGCATTCGGGCAGCTTTGCTCAAGTCCGCTTCGGAGATGCCGGTTTCAGCGACGGATTTCTTGATGCGGGCATCGGCGTCTTTGATATTCAAGGACTTGCGTTCCAGCTCTTCTTTTGCAATGACCGCTTGCAGCGCAAGAATAAGTAGATGGTCAGAGCCAGCTTTCGGCTTAAGCGCGACGCGGGCAATTTCATCCAGAGACGTTTCATCCGGGTCAATGTTGATCAAGTTCACGCCAGCGTTCAAGTTGCGCTTGAATAAAAATCCCGCCACCATGTGGCTG
>JBDKJK010000421.1:0-7770 GCA_039796675.1 Chloroflexota bacterium | reverse complement strand
AACTCGGCGCAGATGATTATGTGACTAAACCTTTTAAACCGCGCGAGTTAATGGCGCGGGTGCGGAATGTGCTGCGCCGTGCCGGGAAGAACGAACCCAGGGGAAAATCTCTAAAAGCGTTGGATATCACGCTTGATCGTGAGTCGCGTGAAGTTACAATCGGCGAACGTCGTGCCGACCTGACCCCCTCTGAATTTGACTTGTTGGCAGCCTTGATGACCACCCCAGGGCGGGTCTTCTCGCGCCTCGACCTGCTGGATGTGATCCAAGGCGTGCGTTACGAAGGGTATGAACGCACCATTGATACGCATATCAAAAACCTGCGCGCAAAGGTGGAAGAAGACCCCCGCAAACCAAGCCGCATTGAAACCGTGTATGGTGTAGGCTATCGTTTGCGAAAAGCCTAACAGACGATAGATCAACTATGAAACTTTCCACGAAACTTATTCTCGCATTCCTGATTATCAGCACATTCAGCGCGGGCATCATTGTGTTGTCTTCGCGCATTCTTGCAAGCCGCGAGTTCGAGCGTTTCATCGACAACCGCTACGAGTCTGAATTAGCTGAAGACCTCGCCCGATATTACAACCGGAATCAAACCTGGGAGGGGGTCGAAAAAGAATTTCAACGAAACGGGTTACATGATGATGATGATGACGATCACCCGCTTTACTTTTCAATCGCAGACAACCAAGGCAAGATCGTTGTCGCAGGCGACGAAAGAAAAAAAGGGGAGCCGTGCAGTGAAGAAGAATTCGAAAACGGCTATCCCATTCAAGTGAAAGATAAGACCGTTGGCGTCCTTCTGCTTCCGAACGCACCTGAACGCAGCCCGCTTGATTATGAATTCCTGCGCCGCCTGAATGGTTCCGTTTTCCTGAGCGCATTTGCAACGCTCATCCTTGCGTTGTTCATCGGCATTCTCCTCTCACGCAGCATCTCGCGTCCCATTCAAGAGCTCACCAAGGCAACCCAAGCAATGACAAATGGAAACCTTGGGCAGCAAGTGCCCGTCCGTTCGCGAGATGAGATCGGCAAACTAGCTCAGTCATTTAACAAAATGAGCACAGACCTGGCACGTTCTTTTAACCTGCGTAAACAAATGACAGCCGACATCGCGCATGAACTGCGCACGCCTCTCACGCTCATTCTGGGTCATGCTGAGGGCGTCAAGGATGGCGTACTCGAACCTTCGCGTGAAAACTTCGAGATCATTCGCGAAGAAGCCGAACGCCTTGAACAACTCGTCACTGATCTGCGGACCTTGTCGCTTGCCGATGCAGGCGAGCTTTCTGTGGAATTCCAACTCGTGAACATCAACGACTTCATGAGCGACATCCACGCTCATTATTTGACCCTCTTTAACCAGAAGCGCATCACCCTTAATCTCAATCTTGCTACCGGTATTCTGACAGTGTCTCTTGACCCGAACCGTTTCGCCCAAGTTCTCAATAACATTATGGATAATGCCCTGCGCCACACCCCTGAAAACGGGCACGTGGATTTGAAAACTCAGCTCACAGGAAACAGAATCCAACTGTCGGTTAAAGACAGCGGCGAGGGTGTCACCTCCGAAGAAGCTACCCACCTCTTCGACCGCTTCTATCGCGCGGACGAATCTCGCAATCGCAACGACGGCGGCTCTGGCTTAGGGCTTGCCATCGCCAAATCCATTGTAGAGATGCACAAAGGGCGCATCTGGGCACAGAGTGAAAAAGGTAAAGGGTTGAACGTGATAATCGAATTGCCTGTGGCATGAAAAAGAAAGAAAAAGAAAAGAGACGCGCTTACTTAGGCGCGTCTCTTTTTGTATCTGTTTGATTTATGCTGTTGCAGTCCGTTTTGCTTTCCTGCCTGCCCACACGATCGCTGAGTAAATACCGCCCGCCACCGACATCAAGACCAGTGCTTTGACCATCCCGCCCGGAAGGTCAATTCCATCTCCGTGATCTTCGCGTTCTTCATGCTCTTCACGTTCCGGGCGAAACTCTGCGCCATCGGGAAGTTGAGGTCGTCCTTCGCCATCTTCAAAGTTCGTTGTTGAAGAACTCATGGCGCTCACACCTGCATACATTAACCCACCCACAATGGTGGTCACTACTAGAATAATCAGAATGCGAAATAAGATCTTCATTCTAAATCTCCTGTTTGGCGGTGGTAGTAACCTGTTGTTTCGTACTGTTGAAGAACACTCGTTTGAACGTGGTCACGATCCAATTCCAGTGCATGGCAATGTGCAATCCCATAATAAGCAAAGCAATATTTGCAGACATATCATGCAGCCTGCGCCAGGCGAAGTTCATTGGCAGAGCAATTCCTAGTGTAGGCATTGCAGATTTCGAGATCATGATGCCCGAAAGCATGATCAGAATTCCGTCGATAAAGAGCAACCAGTTGAGCACATAATTGACCCGTGCCCCGTTCGTCGCTTTGACAAACAAACGCTTTGTCACGTTCACGATCCATTCCCAGTTCAACAATAGGTGTACAACGATCGTTCCCGCCAGCGCCAACGACAGCCATTCATGAATAGCGAGTCCACTGAAGCGCGGGTCCATAGTGACTAGAAAAGCCAGAAAAGTTCCAATATCTAAAAGTAGTTTTGTTCGATTTGAGTTTGACATTTTTCTCCAATATATAATTGACTTTTAAGTATTTTATGGAAAGCATCTACTTTATAGGTGGTGAAAATGCGAATAGATTATGAAGAAGTTGTAAAATACAGTTAAACTCATCCAAATTCATTCAAAGGAATGTCACTATGCCCCGCATCGTTTTCGCCCTGTTCATCCTTTTCCTAATCACCTCATGCGCCAGCCCACAGCCAGCACAACCCACGGTAATTCCTACACCAGCTGTTTCGCCAACTCCGTACCCAAACGCACTGTTTGTGGATCCCAATCAGTCGCTGGGACCGATCAGTCCGTTGATCTACGGCTCGAACTATGGACCTTGGCTGGTCGTCCCCTTTGATATGCTACCCGCTGCATACGACTCTGGCATAACAATTCTGCGCTTCCCTGCCGGTTCATGGGGCGACCATAACAACGTCTCCAAATTACAGATCGACCAATTTATGGATTTTGCTGGCAAAGTCGGCGCAACTTCCATGTTCAACGTCCGCTTGCTGGGAGGCACACCCGAACAAGCTGCTGAAATGGTGCGTTATGCCAATATCGAAAAAAAATATAATGTGCAATATTGGGGCATTGGAAACGAACCTACGCTTTATCAAAGCGAAGTAAAGAAATTCGGCGAGACCTACGATACAGCTCGTTTTAACAAGGAATGGCGTGAATTTGCAACTGCCATGAAAGCGGTTGACCCTTCCATCAAATTGGTTGGGGCGGAGATCAATCAGTTTAGTTTCAGCACAGAAGAAGGTGCAACTACGAACTTTGGCACATGGGATGAAACCTGGTTCGTAGATTTCTTGAAAGCGAATGGCGACATGGTGGATATCGTTTCCTTTCACCGTTACCCATTTCCGCGTGATTCAGTCTCGGGTCCGCCCAGCGTAGAAGAGTTGAGCGCAAACGCTCAAGAATGGGACAAGATCATCATTCGTGCTCGCGAACTGATCCTTGAGCACACAGGGCGCGACTTGCCCATTGCGGTCACTGAGTTCAACTCGGCATATGATAAATCTGTGGGGGGTGAAGCCACCCCAGACTCGCATGCCAATGCCATTTGGATGGCAGATGTGCTGGGACGTATGATCAAACAAGATGTCTTCATAGCTAATATCTGGGCGCTAACGGCAAAAGGCGGATATGGCGGGCTAGGCATTATCGGTCAGAGTGATGTTTTTCCATCGTATTACACGTACCAGATGTATAAAATGTTTGGTGACGAATTGGTCTATTCCTCTTCAGATGAAGGCAGCTTGTCGATCTATGCAGCCAAACGTTCAGAAGATGGGGCGTTAACTCTGATGGTGGTGAATTTATCGGCTGAGGCGAGGGAAAAAGCTCTGGTGATCGCCGACCAACCCACGGCTAAGGCTGAAGCGTGGCTTTTTGATCCTGAACATACGGTTGAAAATATGGGTGAGGTTGAGTTGGGGGGAGAGATGATGTTCCCTGCCCAGTCTGTTACGCTCTTTGTTTTGAGATAAACCGCCGGTTATGTTATCGATTTGTTAAGAAAAGTGCATCTTGACTCTGACTTGTATTTATGCAATAATGTAACCGGTTACTGAAACCGGTTACATTATGACTAGAAAATCTCAGTCTGTCACCATCCGGCACGTTGCCAAAAAAGCAGGAGTTTCTGTGGCAACTGTGAGCCGTTACCTCAATCGAAGCGCTCCCATTTCGGAAGAAGTCTCGGCGCGCTTGGAAGAGGTTATGGCAGAATTAAGATATGTGCCGCATGCCGCGGCTCGTCATCTGGCTTCGCAAAAGACAAGAGTAGTGGGGTTATTGCTGAATAATCTGCATAATGACTTTTTCGTCCCGCTTTTGAACGGGATTGAGGGAGTTGTCCGAAAGCATGAGTACAACCTTGTAATTGCCACCTACCATTCAGAAGGACGCGAATTCCCTCCCCCCATTGGTCCTCACAATACAGATGGGCTTTTGGTGTTCTCTGATGGTTTGACTGATGAAGACCTGATTGCGCTTCACGAACGAAAATTTCCCGTAGTCCTTGTACATCGCACACCGCCCAACGGCTTAAGAATTCCCAGTGTTACTGTAGAAAATAAAAAAATCACAATTGAATTGATCGATCACATGATCAAGTTTCATGGAAAAAAACGCATCCTGTTTATGCGTGGTCCGATTCACCAGGAAGACTCGCTTTGGCGCGAGGCGGGCTACAAAAACGCATTGGCAGCCAATGGGCTTCCCTTCGATGAGGCATTGGTCTTGAACGGCGAGTTTGAACGTGACATTGCCTATAAAGTATTAGGGGATTTCCTTGCTGATGAGAACCACCCACCCTTTGATGCAGTATTCACCGGGGATGATGATGCAGCCATTGGTGTGCTAGCCGCACTGCGTGACAAAGGCTACCGAGTGCCTGAAGATGTTTCGGTGATCGGGTTCGATAACCTCGGTTTTTCATCTTTTCTCACTCCTCCGCTCACTACGGTATCAGCCCCAACAGAAAAAGTAGGACAGATCGCGACCGAAAAGCTATTTTCCCTTTTTGAAGAACAGTTCCTCGAAGATGTTACTCTGTTGCCCACGGAACTGATCGTACGGCGTTCATGCGGATGTAATTTTGAATCCGAAGAATTGAGACAAGGAGGTGATCAAGTCCACATATACAACAGATAGTTAATTGTGTAGTCGTATTGAAAACATATTAAGAGGAGAATATTGCACCATGAAAAAGAATTTGCTCGTTTTGTTAAGCCTGCTGGTGATTGCTTCCATGATGCTTGCGGCTTGCGCGACCCCTGCTGCAGAAGAACCCGCCGCTGAAGAACCGGCTGCTACTGAAGAAGCGGCTGCCACCGAAGAAGCTGCTGAAGAACCTGCCAGTGGCGAGAAAGTTCAGATCCGCTGGTTCGTTGGTCTCGGTACTGGTACCAACCCCGAACAGGTTGCCGCTCAAGAAGAAGTAGTTGCTGATTTCAACGCTTCTCAGGACAGAATTGAACTCGTGCTCGAGATCGTTCCGTTCGATGCTGCACGCGATACCCTCTCGACCCAGATCGCTTCTGGCGCTGGTCCCGATATTGTCGGTCCAGTTGGTTGGGGTGGTTCCAATGACTTCTATGGTCAGTGGCTCGACATTGCTCCTTACATCGAATCCTCCGGTTTTGACCTCAGTGTATTCGACCCTGCTTTGGTTAAGTTCTACCAGACCGAAGAAGGTCAGGTTGGTCTGCCTTTCGCCGTGTTCCCCGGCGCTATGTACTTCCAGCCTGCTATGTTCGATGAAGCTGGTTTGAACTATCCTCCCCAGGTCTACGGCGAAAAGTACGTCTTCCCCGATGGCACCGAAGCTGACTGGAACTGGGAAACCGTTACTCAGGTTGCCAAGCTCCTCACCGTTGACGTGAACGGCTTGAACTCCACCGAAGAAGGCTTCGACCGCACCCAGATCGTTCAGGTCGGTTATGCTCCTCAGTGGCAGTCCATTCAATCCATTGGTACTTTCTACGGTGGCGCTGCCAAGATCTACTCCGGCACCGAAAAGGGTTCCTACGAATCCACCATCCCCGACAGCTGGAAAGAAGGCTGGAAGTGGTACTACGATGGTATGTACGGTGAACAGCCCTACATTGCCACCGGCCCGCTCTCTGGCGCTCCTGAATTCGGCAATGGAAACCTCTTCAATGCCGGTAAAGCTGCCATGGGCCTGACCCAGACCTGGTACACCTGCTGTTTGGGCGACTTCAAAACCGCTGGACTCGAGTTCCAACTCGGTATTCAGCCCATCGGCGCGAACGGCGAAGTTGCTGGTCGTGTAGATGCTGACACCTTCCGCATCTTGAAGGGCACCGAGCACCCCGAAGAAGCTTTTGAAGTGCTCGCCTACCTCATCACCACCGGCGGCGACAAACTTCTGCCCGTGTACGGCGCCATGCCCGCGATCGCCGATAAGACTGAAGCATTCTTCGCTGTCAAGTCTGCCGACTATCCGTTCGTGACCGACGAAAGCTGGAACGTGTTCATTCAGGGTCTCGCTTACCCCGACACCCCAAGCTCCGAACAGTACCAGCCCAACTCCATCAAGGCTAATGCCCGCTTCGCAACCTTCCTTGACTTGATGAATAACACCGAAGGACTCGACTTCGACGCCGAATTTGCCAAGTTGGTCGAAGACTTGAATGTGATCTATAACGAGTAAAAAAGTATTTTGAAGTAAGATTGGGCAGGTCAATAAAATTGACCTGCCCAATCCAATTAATTCATCAAAGGAGTGCGTCATGCTTGAAGAACTTAATAAAACTCGGGAAAAGTTTTCATTTGCCGCGTTTCGAAACATGAAATCGATCGCCAGAAGGGAAATGCGGAGTGGTTTGGGATTCACTTCTCTATGGATCGTGGGCTTTCTCGTTTTCACCTTCATCCCCATGATCGCAACTCTATTCTTCAGTTTCATAGATCTCAACATTACCGACGGTATTTTCAGCACCCCAAAATTCGTCGGCTTTGCGAACTACGTGCAATTGTGGAGCGACCCGCAAGCCGGGGTAAACCCCAAATTCTGGTTCGCTAGCGAAACACCAAGTTCCCTGATCATTACGATCAAATTTGCTTTGATCGCCCTGCCTATTGGCATCTTTGCTCCTCTACTTCTTGCCCTTCTAATGAACAACAAATTCCTCAAAGGGCAATTTATCTTCCGCACCTTGTTCTATATGCCCTATATCGTACCGTTCGTCGCCAGCGTCTTTCTCTGGGGCGGCATGCTCAATACTGAAACGGGTTGGATCAACCGCTTCCTTGAGTTCGCCGGAGTGCCAAATGAAAACCTGCCTCAATGGGCGAATGACGTCAACTGGGTATACCCCACCTATGTCATCATGGGCATTTGGGGAATTGGTAATGCCATGTTGATCATGCTTGCCGGTCTGCAAGGCGTGCCCACCGAGCTGTACGACGCCGCCAAAGTGGATGGCGCAAATACCTGGTCAACTTTCTGGAATATCACCTTCCCGATGATCTCTCCGGTGATTTTTTATAATCTGGTTCTGAATATTGTGGGGTTGTTCCAATATTTCCTGGTACCGCTAGTTGTCAACAATGGTACTGGGCGTCCTGGCGGCGCAACCCTTTTCTATAATCTATATCTTTACAAAACCTTCTT
>JBDKJK010000420.1:0-5074 GCA_039796675.1 Chloroflexota bacterium | reverse complement strand
ATCTGGCGCAAACATCTCCACGGCACAAGCCGCCATCGCCGACAGCACCAACGAAAAGACACGCACCCAAGGGCTGGGTTTGGTCGGCGCGGCATTCGGGGTCGGATTTGTACTCGGACCCATTCTGGCGTTCATCGTGCTGGCGTCTTCGGGGCAAAACTATCAATACGTGGCTTGGACAGCCGCACTGTTCTCACTCACTTCTATTTTATTGACCACCTTCTGGTTCAAAGAAACCGTAGCCGATGCTGCCAACCCCGAAGCCTCGCGCAAGCGCCGTCCGTTCTCGTTCAGTAATTTACGTGAAGCCATGGCGCATCGCCCAACCATCATGTTCCTCGTGATCGTGATGTTCTTCTATCAAGTAGCATTCGGCGGATACGAACAACTCTTCTCGTTGTTCACACTCAACCAACTCGGCATGGATGCGCGTGACACCTCTGGCTTATTCATGCTGGCGGGCATCCTGATCATCGTCATTCAAGGCGGCTTGATCGGACGCTGGTCACGCGTCAAAGGCGACCGCTGGCTGGCGTTGATGGGCATCGGAGCACTGGCAATCGGCTTGATCGGCACGGCTCTGACTCCGCCCGTGCCTGTTCCCTGGTACGACGAAACTCGCGTACTCGAAAGCCTCGCCGGGCAGGGTGAGTTCCGCGTGTCGATCCAAAGTATCAACGTAAACCTGCCGGATGAGTCAGCACGCGGTTGGTTCGGCATCGTTTGGTTAATGATTGCCAGTGTCCCTGCGGCATTGGGCGGCGGGACGCTTATGCCAGCGGTGAACTCGTTGATCACCAAAGCATCAGATAAAAGTGAAGTCGGTGGGATGTTGGGGTTGTCGTCTGCGGCGTATAGCGCGGCGAATGCCATTGCGCCACTTTTCTATGGCGCGCTGTTTCAGTGGTTTGGTCCGCCTGTGCCATTCTTTATGGGCGGAGCTATCTTGTTGGCATTGTTCCTCTTTGCGCCGAGGGTGATAAAGAATTGACGGCTGACTGCCAACTATAGACCGCATTCTAAAAAGGACTGACTCGGGTTTGCCCAAGTCAGTCCTTTTATCATTATGGATTCGGTCCGACGCCGCCAGGTCCACCACCGGGGAGACCACCACCACCGGGACCCGCCCCACCGCCTGGGAGACCGCCTCCCCCACCAGGAAGGTTGGGTCCGCTACCGCCCGCTCCACTAAAATCAGGGCGAGTACCCAGTGAGGCTTCAAACCCACCCAAGTTTTCACGTCCGCGGCTGATCTCACCACGTGCAAACTGTTGACCAATCTCGTCAAACTTGCCAGCGAATTGAGTCACATCCGGTCCGAGCCCATCGGCGCCGCCGAATTGCTGAAAACCTGCCTGAGCATTCTTGCCGAGCTGCATCAAATTGGTCAACTCATCGCGAGAAAGTTTATTGTCACTCAGTGCCTGATTTGCAAAATCGACGAACGAGAAAGCCGTTTGCAACGCAGAGAGTTTATCGGTGGGAATATTGTTCGGTTGAATTTGCGAGATCTGATTCAAGCGATTCTGCTGATCTGCCTGCAAGACGGATATCATATCCTGCGCTTGAGTCTTCAACTCCTGCGCATTGGTCTGGGCCGTTTGCGCGGCAGTTTCAAGCTGGGTGATGGTCTCTTCGGCGAGAGCAAGTCCCTGCTCCAGCGTGGATGAAATCTGCTGAAGCGACTGGTCAATCGAACTGAGCGTATCGTTCATTTGATTCAATTCGGATTCAATAGCGTTCAGCTCTGCGATCATTTCATATGCCAGATCAGAATACAGGGCATAGTATTCTTCAATTAAGTCTTCGGCATATTCCACATAATAATCAGCATAGTAATAATAGTCATATACATACACCACTTCTTCAGTCGTCACCGCATCATCCGTAGTGGTGTAGTAGACGGCAGTGGTGGTTTGTTCCGTTGCCGCAATTGCTTCTGCCACCGCCTCATCGATCAGAGCAGCAAGTTCTTCTTCGGTCAAGGTCACATACTCAACGGTGGGACCCGGCGTAGGCGTGGCAGGCATGGCGGTCAACGCATTGGCATTGACCGTGGCTTGCGCCAAAGCGGTGGATTGTTGCGTTCCAGCAATAGCGGTGTTGACAACATTTGGGTCAGCGGTGCCGGTGGGCAGTCCGCAAGCGGTGATGAGGGCAGTGAGAGTCAAGGTCAGTACAAGGTTTCGAAGGAAAGATTTCATTTTATATCTCCAATTTGATTTCTATCGTCTCGTCACGATCACATTTAGATTTTTTTCAGGGCGCAAGGTCACACTGGGTTTCGGGATGGCAAGCTGACGTTGTGCTGGTGAAATATTCCAGCGTCTGGCAACGACAGCGAGGATGGCAATGGCTTCGGTCATGGCGAAGTGCTCACCGATGCAGACTCGATTGCCGCCGCCGAAGGGGAAGAAACTGTAACGGGGCGTCGAAGTTCCTGCGAGGTCGAACCAGCGTTCAGGGCGGAAGTGAAGCGGCTCGTCATAAAAGCGCGCGTCATGATGCGTCACCCACTGACTCAGGATCACCGTCGAACCTGCCGGTATAAACTGCCCGCCGATCTCGCAATCATGCACAGCTTCACGTCCCATCGCCCAGGCGGGCGGACGCATGCGCAAGGTCTCTTTGACAATGGCGTGGGTGTACGGAAGTTTTTGAATATCTTCGGGCGTGGGCAGGCGATCACCCAAAACCGAATCGACCTCAGCTTGCAAAATGGATTGCGTCATGGGGTGATGCGCGAGCAGGTCCCAACACCAGGCGAGCAGCAACGCAGTGGTTTCATGACCCGCCAGCAGGAAGGTCAATGCATGGGCATGGACTTGCTCATCGGTGAATTGATCTTTGTGATTTTCTTTGAGGATGTGAACCAAAGCGCGCTTGGCATGTTCTGATTGCGGATTCTTAAGCAGCGCCTCGGTGACTTCGCTCAGATCTGTTTTGGCTTCTTTGAAGCTTGGGAACAAGCTGCGAGCGGACTCTGGCAAGGGCATTTGCGCCAGCGGAAAGAGTCGCACGAGAGTCTTCATCGCATCTCTTACTTTTTCCACTGCACCTTTGGGCGCGCCACCAAAGAACGACCACAACGCAATGTTGAGCGTCAGGCGCATCATGCCTTCAGACATATCCACGCGTTCGCCATCTTTCCAGTTGACGATGTGTGCCATCGTGTTTTCGGTCATCAATGGAAGATATTCTTCCATCTTGTGACGGTGAAAGGCAGGTTGCAAGGTACGGCGTTGAGCAAGGTGTTCTTCGCCTTCGCTGGTGAGCAACCCTTCGCCCAAGATCACACGCGCTCTCTGCAAGCTGGGACCTTTAACAAAGTTATCCGCCTGCTTCACCAACACCTGCTCAATAAATTCTGGGTGCGTCAGCAGAAACAGCTCGCGCTTGCGCAATTTCACCCGCGCAATATCGCCCTGCTCATGCGCAAGATCGGTCAATGCATGCAGCGGATTGCGGAAGATTTTCCACAAAAATTCAAAGGTGGATGTTTTGTAAACAGGTTGTTCGAGAATTAAATTTGTTTCCATCGGCTATCTCCTAGTAGGGCGGGTTTTGAACCCGCCAAACATTTATTTCCAAAAGCATGTCAGGCTAAAAGCCTGACCTACAATTTGATTGATAGCCAAAGGATACTTTTACAAATGGTTTATGTCCGCCCGCAGAGGTGGGGAAACTCTCCCCCTATTTGGTGGGTAAGGCTTTTAACCGCAAAGCTCGCTAAGGGCGCTAAGGCTTAAAAATTTTTTCTTTGCGAACTTCGCGTTCTTAGCGGTAAATAATGTTCACCCTCGCGAATCCACACTACAACTCTTCCACCATCACCAACCCATAGCGGACAGCCATCAGCGCCGCCTGGGTTCGATCATTCACCCCCAACTTCACGAACAGATCACTGACATAACCCTTCACCGTCATCTCAGTCAGTGACAACTCACTGGCAATCTCTTTATTGCTTTTGCCCTTCGCCAACAATTTCAAAATGCCGCGCTCGCGTTCAGTCAACGAATCAAACGGGTCATCGGGCATGGGCGCGCGCAGCATAAGACGCTTAGCAATATCAGGGTGCAGTTGCGGCTTACCCTGCGCCGCTCCACGGATCGCCGCTACCAAATCATCGCCGTTCATTTCCTTCAATAAAAATCCACTCGCGCCTGCGCGTAATGCTGCAAAAACATGCGCATCATCGCTGAACGAGGTCAATATCAATATTGGCAGGTCAGGGTAATCCGGGCGGATCTGCTTCAACGCATCCACGCCGTTCATTTCGGGCATTTGCAGATCCATCAAGACCACATCGGGCTTATGCTTCTTAATCAACGTCAGCACACCCGCACCAGTCTGAGCCTTCCCCACCACACGCATATCTTTCTCGGCATCGATGGTAAACGTCAGTCCGCGCCGCACTACTTGATGGTCATCTGCAATGACTATTTTTAGCATGCTCACCTCGGCAAAGGAATCTTATAACTCAAAACCGATCCGCGCCCCATCTCAGAATCAATCGTCAACTCGCCGCCCAATGCCAGCACGCGTTCACGCATACCGCGCAAACCATAATGACCCGCAGGCACGCCATGCACGTCAAAACCCGCGCCATCATCTGTCACACTTACATGCAAGAACGAGCCAACACTCACACGCACAATCACATTCCGCCCGCCGCTATGCTTCACCACATTTTGCAACGCCTCACGCAGTACCCAGGTCGCCTCGCCAGAAATATTTTTTTGGATAATTACAACCTGTGGCATCTCCAGCGTTACAGACAGTAACGCCCCGCCTTCGGGTCCACTTCGGTTGGAGAACGCCTCACACTCCGCCCGAACCGATTCAGCAAAGTCAACCTTTTCCTCACCGGATGCATCTCGCAGTTGATCAAGCATCAGCCGCATTTCTTTGAGCGTGTCACTCGCCAGGCTCTCCAACTCCGCCAGCTTCTCTTTGAAATCACCCGGCGCAGACTTTTTCAGTCCCCGCGCCATCAGGTGCAGACCGAACATCTGCTGGGTGACAGAGTCGTGCAAGTCACGCGCAATGCGTTGACGTTCTTCATACGCCGCAA
>JBDKJK010000419.1:0-5600 GCA_039796675.1 Chloroflexota bacterium | reverse complement strand
CAGCATCTTCACCCGCACCCGCACACGTGCATCGGCACTCGCCGACGCCCATAAGGATGCCGTCTTGCGATACACATCTTCATCCAACTTTTCAAAATCTTCCCATTCTTCTTCCATAAAGGTTTTCATTTCTTTGGGCGTGTCCCAATAATAGAAATACGAAAACTCTTCCATCTTTTTTTGGATGAACCACCCGCGTGCTTGTACTTCTCTCATAGCTTGATTCGCCGCCGCATCATCGGCAATGCCTTGAGGCATATCGCTCAACCTACCTGATACCTGATAGCCCGCCCCAGACACTATCTCCACTGACCACGAATCTTCCAACGGACGCAAGTCTAACAAGGTTCCCTTGGGTTTGAGCGTTCTATGAATTTCACTGAGAGCATGAACCATGCTCGCATGTTGCATTCATCAGAGTGACCAAGCCAGAATGGCGATATCAAATGTCTCTTTAGAAAATGGGATATGGTTTGCGCTTGCTTCAGCAAATTGGATTTGTGGGGTTCCGTTCAATTGCGCATCGGCTTTGGCGACCCGTAGGGCATCATGGTCTGGGTCAAACGCAATTACTTGTTTTGCCAAGCCAGCATACTTAAAGGTCAAGCGACCTTCGCCGCAGCCTACTTCCAGAACGCGCTTCCCTTGCACGTCTAGCAATCGCTGCAGGGTTTTGCCTTCGATATTCTCTGGGTCTTTTTGCAGCGACATTACTTGTTCGATTTCTTCGTGAACTTCACCGACTCAGTGATGATTTCTTTTAGAACTTTCTGATCCACATCGGCAAGTTTTTTGATGTATAAACAAACCTTTGCAGTGGAATGTTTGCCTAGCTTTTTCAATTGCCCTGCATAGCCATCGAAATTCGGGTCAACATACAAGGTGATATTTTGCTTGCGCGGCGAGAAAGCGATGATGGGCCAGGGCAGTTGTTTGCCATTGGCATAAGTCATTATATATTCTCCAAAGCCCACAATGCTAGTGCCCCACATGGCTGGCTCGGCTTTGGTGGCTTGCTTCATCATCTTCATGATCTCGAAACAATCGGCGCGAGTCTGTTCATTGGGCAGGGCGTTGATAAAATCTTCCACACTGGCATTCGTCTTTTGAGTTTTCGGCTCCGCCATGTCTCTCTCCTTATTTGGACATTTTCTTCATGAACTGAACCGATTCACTGACCAGCTCTTTCAGAATCTTCTTATCCACATCTGCCAATTTTTTGATGTACAGGCAAGACTTGCCCGTGGAAAACTTGCCGAGTTTTTTCATCAAGGTTGGATAACGTTCAAAGCCCGGCATGATGTACAACGTGAGATTCTGCTTGCGCGGCGAGAAGCCGGTCAGCATCCAATCGCCTTCGCGTCCGCTTGCGCCTTTGTAGTGATAACTGCCAAACCCAACGATGCTCGTTCCCCACATCTTCGGCTCCGCTTTGGTGACTTGTTTCATCAACTTCGCGATTTCGAAGCAATCCGCACGGATTTGTTCATCACTGACGGTGTTAAGAAAATCTTCCACGCTTGCGTCGTTTAACTTGGTTTTCAATTCCACATTCTTCGCCATAAGGTATCTCCTTTTGATGAACGGTTAAAGTAGAGATATTTTAGCGCATTTGTTCTAATAATAAAAGCGGCGTGATAGTGAATTTACTTGGGCGGCTAATTACTAATCTCCAGTTACTTATCTCATCCCGTCCCAAACTGCCTGTCGCCTGCATCGCCCAAACCGGGCACAATGTAAGCGCGCTCATTGAGACGATCATCAATGGCGGCAATGTAGATATCAATGTCAGGATGCGCTTCTTGCATGGCTTTGATGCCTTCCGGCGCAGCGATCAACCCGACAAATTTGATTTTAGTCACGCCCCAGCGCTTGAGCACATCGGCTGTGGCTGTGGCAGAGCCGCCCGTGGCAAGCATCGGGTCGAGGATGAGGCAGACGGCAACGCGCGGCTCGATGGGGAGCTTGTTGTAATATTCCACAGGTTTCAGAGTCTTTTCATCACGATACAAACCAATGTGCCACACTTCGGCGCTGGGCATCAATTCCCAAATTCCTTCTACCATTCCCAACCCGGCGCGCAGAATCGGCACCAGACCGATTTTTTCCTGCAACTGTTGCGAGGTCATCTTTTGAAGCGGGGTCTCGATCTCCACGGGTGAAGTGGCAAGGTCGGCGGTGGCTTCATACGCCAAAAGTCCCGCAATCTCTTGAACCAGTTCGCGGAACTTTTTGGGCTCGGTATTCTTATCACGTAAGCGGGATAACTTGTGGGCGACGAGCGGGTGTTTTGAGGCATATACGTTAGACATGAGCGATTCTCCAAAATGAGTTGATGAATTATATCTGCGAAGGTGATATTTGTCCGCTGACGAATACGGGTTTATTGGCTACACTAAAAGTAAGGAGTTCATATGAATGGAAATGATTTTATGGCATGGGTGTTGCGTTCGCCGTTTCACGGCACGTTGAGCGGCGGCATGCTGTTGGTTACAGTCACTGGGCGAAAAACGGGTAAAGCCTATACACTGCCGGTAGAGTATGTGCAAGAAGACGACTCGCTTTGGGTGATGTCGAAACGCAATCGGCGTTGGTGGCGGAATCTCGAAGGCGAGGCAACTGTCGGCTTGGTATTGAGGCGCAAATCGCTTCAAGGAGTTGGCAGGTTTCATACCGATCCATCCGTTGTGCAAAGTCGCCTCGCTGCTTATCTTCGTCACATGCCCATATCTGCCAAAGCCCTTGGCGTTCGCATGGAAAATAAAACTCCAAATCCCGAAGACCTTGCGCGGGTTGCCAGTGACCTCGTCTTTATACAGATCGAGTTATTGAAATAAAAAGAAAGGCAACGCCCCAAGCACAGCGCAGATCACGAACCCGACGATCACCAGTGTTAGGCAAGTGGGTATCAACCAGCGCAGCCAGGTCCAGTAGGCATACGTGTTCCAAGCTTTGATGGCATAAGGCTGAGCCTTGCGAAGCAGATCGGGCGCTTCTTTTTCTAAACTGACGGTTGGTCTTGCGGGCGGATTTTGAATCTTCGTTGCAGGTTTTGGTTTTGCCTGCACACGCAATTCTTTTGGGATGCTCAGATTCGCGCCGCAATAGGTACATGCCATTTGGCTCGCGCCGGGTATGGCTTCGTTCGGTCCACCACAAGCGGAGCAGGGAAAGGTATCGGTCATGCTGGCAATTATAGTATGCTTGTATTAAATAACCTAAGTTGCTACCTTGAGAATGGAAGACCAAGAGGGGTTCTGCTAAAGTTGAGGTTACCACACCAAACAACCAAGCAGAGGACCCCTCATGGACAGCCAAATTGTAGCCATATATTGCATTTGTGACGATATTTTGAAAGGACTTCATCACCGAGAAAATCGCCAGTGCCAGATGAGCGATGCCGAAATCATGACAACCTCGATCGTGGCAGCTACCTTCTTTTCAGGAAACATGGAAAAATCGCGTAGTTTCCTGAAAGAACATGGATATATACCAAACATGCTGGAGAAAAGCCGTTTCAATCGTCGCCAACACCGAATTGCTGAACTATTCTTGAGCGTTTTTGAGTTGCTCGGCAGCTTCTGGAAGGAACTGAACAAGAACAGCATTTATGTTTTGGACAGTTTTCCACTAGCAGCTTGTGACAACTACCGCATTCCTCGTTCCCAGCGCTATTCCGGTGAGGAATGGCGTGGGTATCAAGCCAGCAAAGACCGGTACTTCTATGGCTTGAAATTGCATCTGATGGTGACCGAACATGGGCAACCCGTGGAGTTCTTTCTGACACCTGGCTCCTGGAGTGACACAAGAGCATTGAAAATGTATCATTTTGATGTGCCGGAAGGTGCTTTGGTGACAGGAGACAAAGCCTACAACGATTATGCCTTGGAGGACTTGCTGAACGAGGCTGGCAGAGAACTTCGACCGCTTCGGAAAAAGAATTCAAAACGCCCATTTCCAGCTTGGATGACGTATCTCCTGTCTTGTTATCGTAAGGTCATTGAGACCACTGGCAGTTTGATCGAAAAGCTGTTGCCGAAGCATATTCATGCCGTTACTGCCCGTGGATTTGAACTCAAGGTCGCTTTGTTCGTCCTGGCTACCTCCTTCAACTTCCTATAAGGTAGCAACTTAGGTTAATTAGTATTCGCCAAAAATGGTGATACCGTAGCACCTGAGATAATACAGCCACCTGACGCGCAGTTATTATTGACCGATGTCTGGTTGGTCCCCACGTATATTGACTGCGATGTCCCGCCCGTCCCACTCCGCCACGATAGCATGGCGGCGGTGGCACTAGCCCCCTGGGTCACGCTCAGGTTAGTCGGCGCCGTCGAGGTACAGCTGGATGCACAGGTACAAACTATATCAAAATCGTTATAAACATTGGTGGTGCCATATGTATAGATCCACCCATAAACACCCGCCGATTCCAAACACACCCCATCTTCTTCTCTTACACAATACCACCCCGTTTGACCCCATCTCTGGCTAGTTACGACTTGTGTCGTTCGAGCAAACGTGTCGTATCCATCTTCTGGATTATTCGCTTGATATGTAGAATTACGATTTACTATTGGACAAGACGCTGTAGTCCCCTCGGCACAACATGCGTAGGTCCGCACTGCTCGGCTAAAGCAGATATATTCTGGATCATTAGAGCCTAGTCCATTATCATGCTGGCAGCTCCCGATAAATCGCTGCGCTGTCCCGAGCGGACAGCCTGCAATACGCCCTGCCACTGAGTCGGTATATGTATCCCACTTTATACGATCTGCCGGGCAGTCGATCGGGTTCCAGGCACAGTCAGGCGGGTTACGCACTGGCGTATCACTCCCGCCCCCTATCGCATGACATGTTCCATCCGGCGCCCGATAAAATCCCGAATCACAATAATTCCAGTTCCCCCCACAACCATCATAATTTATCTGGATCCAGTTACCTGACCCAGATGGGTCTTCAATGTCTATTACAACCACCTCGCATCCTACCGCTAATACCCGCCCTCTCCCTCCTATACCTAGTAAAGCCAAACACATCACGATAAATATCCCTACTCTGCGCATAACTCATCCCTCAGCTCGGTTAATGGGAAATATTGGTTGCTACTGCCATATAGCTGGCTCACAATACCTGGCTCCTCAACTGTCCTAACCACTGCCACATAGTCCCCCCTCTTAGCCTGTACATCCCAGTCTGATGGGTCAAAGAATACTCTATCGTTATACTGTATTTTCTCCCCATTCTCGCTTGACGCGCTCTGATTTTTTACTCTCTCCGCTGCCAGTTGCCTCACTACCCCACATACGTCCATATAGTAATAAACACTCTGACCTTCTTCGTACCCAAAGCTCTTTAGTCCCGACAAAGTCCAGATATATATCTTATCTCCCAGTCTACCCGCATAATATCCAGATAACTTCTCAGTAGCTCCACGGTCTCGAAAATCCTGCCATGAGTATTTTTTATCAGCAATATCTTGGGATAAATAGTTACGATAAAGTCTGACAAGTCCAATACCCCCGGTGTAATAAAAACCAGTCCCCAACAACACAGTCAATACAACAATAATTACACCAATCAAAACTCTCCACTTCTTA